>JAJXYZ010000039.1 GCA_021780305.1 bacterium
CGACTACGAACCAGCGAGCGCCCTATTTGCCGATAATGGCGGCCTTAAATTAATGATTAAGTTAATTAGCCAAGTCAAGTCTAACCTAAAACCTGATGGTTATTTAATATTAGAAGCTGACCCCGAGCAACACCCGGCTTTGAAGGTCCAAGCTAAGCAGTCTGGACTGAAATTTATATCAGCTCACAATTACTGCCTAGTTTTTCAGCAAGTCTAGATTCCGACAGGAACACTAATACCAATGGCGTTCAAAATTAACGGCAAGACAACGATGATCCCAAACGTAAATATAATCGGCAAAATAATATCATTGCGACGAATTTTTTTCTGGTGATAGTAGGCGTCGTAGCACTTGAGTGTAATAAAACCGATACAAAGCACCGTTAAAGCAACTCTTGGAAAAATCACGCCATCAATACCGAGTAGCGAATAGCCGACCGTCCAGTGATAAGCTAACCAACCAATCTCGGCCAAAGTTATTGCCCATAGTTGACTCATAAACAGTATGTGAGTTTCTTCCGAATAACTCGACAAAATATGCCGGGCGGTCGTGTAGCCAATCAGCCACATCGTCAGGACCACCACTGTCATCGGTAAGTTATAAGACAGTAAATAAAGGGCGGCGACACCCAGAAATAAGGCTGCACCACCTTGAGCCACCATATACGAGCGCTTGGAGCGTGGCTTTAAAAACAGCAACCATCCGACATATAAAAGCGTCAGAACCACCATGATAAACAATCTTTGGCCAGATGATATCAAGTTAGCATACGAGGTATACATAAAGACTACAAAGCTAACACTAACAATAAAGTCGACTAAGTTACTTTGAACATTTACAAACCAGTAGCGAGGACGAACCGCAAAAACACGCCATTTGCTTAGCAAGACTAACCCAACAGCCGGCCAAGGTGATTCGGTCACCCGGATTAGTACTACAACGGCAACAGCTAGAGCAATGTTTAGTCCGACGTAAATCACTTCACTCAGAAAAGATCGGCGCCTGACGGTTTTTAGAAATTCCATAACTAAGTGTTATTATACCACGATTAGGCTTGATTATTGGTTGGCTGAACCGACAACAATGACAAAACTAGTTCCGCTGGCAACCGCTAGTGGCGGTGATGAAGTTTTTATAGTCGCATTCGGATATAGGTTCTTTATGGCCGTTAATGTATCTGTTTTCGTCGCATCAACTGTATAGACTTCGATGTCACTATATTTAGCCTCTGGAGCATTTGCGACCGTCGAAACAACAAATTGTTTAGAAGTTAACTTATCGGCTATCGTTTGGGCCGCACCGGCAACACCTGATCCATTCAGAACTACAATTTTGGCACCCTCCCGAACAACAGGATTTGTCGAAAGGCTTTTATCAACGAATGCTTGAATGTCACTATAGTCATACATGCCGGCCGATGGCATCACAATACTTTGACCGTTATAGTTACCGGTTTTAACAACACTATTGTTCGCATCCTCAAAACTAATTAGATGAATATCAGCCGGTTTAATATCCGATGCCAGGCCAGCCAGCGTTCGAATCTCACTTGTCTGCACGTTGGTTCGAAGATTATTACCAAGCGAATCAATTAAACTAGTAACTTTCCCGATATTCGTTAGTGTGCCAGTTGTCATCGCTTTTTGCTTCAAAGCAAGAATTATCTTTTGTTGGTTTTTTTCGCGGTCAAAATTCGAATTACTTAGTCCGTATGTCGGCGCGACGTCACCGCGGGCCATCGACAAGAATAGCGCATGTTCACCATCCAAATGATGGACACCGTTGGTATATTTAACAAGATAACATTTATAATTACAGCGCCAGTCAAAGTTACGATCAAGGACACCTGGATCACCGTTGCTACCCTCTATATCGACATCAATCCCGCCAACTGCATCAACAGCTTGTTTAATTACAGTATTATTGACATGGATACCGTATTGGATATCGAGACCGAATATCTTACCTGCGAAAGCCTGCGTTTGAGTTAAGCGCTGCTGCTCGGCAGCTGGATTACTATAATCGTCATTTACACAGTTAAAGTATTCGTTGATTTTTCCAGAATAACCACTGTTACATGCCATACCGTATTGAACATATAAGTCACGCGGAATACTAAACATGTAGGCGTTTTTATTAGTTTGATCAATACTTAAAATCATCATTGAATCTGTCAGCCAAGCGCCACCGTGTCCTGGATCATCTTCTGATGTACCAAGTATCAGGAAGTTACTGCGACCGTTACTATCTTGCTTAAGCGGCTGATTTTTAATAATATCAAACACACTTCCCTTAAAGATACTGCTACCAGCTGACAAGAATTTCGTCGCAACGTAGCCGCCCATAATTAGACCCGCCAGTAGAATTAGAATACCTAGCCATTTTAGGGCACGCTTAACCGGGCTACGACGCTTAAGTGGCTTATTCGACCTTTGACGGCCGTTGCGAGTTGCTTGACCCGTCGTACTTATACTATCGATTTCACGAAGCGATTCATCAATATCAGATCGGCCAATCGCCTGATTTTGGCGAGACACACCAACACTCTGATTAGCACCGTCACCACTGTGTAATGGTCGATCTTTTATTTCGGTTCTAGCTGATGGCTGTTTAGTGTGCAGTTCACCCAGCTGGCTTCTGACTCTTCTGGGCACGAAGCCATCGATGTTTGGTTGATTATTCTTCATAAATACTCATACTACTATACCTAACTTTACTGTGAATTTGAACACTAAAAATCACAAGCGTTACTATCCTAGCTAAAACAAACCGTGTATAGTAAAAGGACATGGAATCATCATTTATGACCCGCCACCCCTTAGTTAAGGATGTCACAAGCATTGCCGTCTTTGTAGCCTGCGTACTAGTTGGTACGCTTTTAATTAATAGTTTTGTATTTCGAAGTTTTAGCGTGATCGGCCCAAGTATGGAAACGACTCTATACACTAACGACCGCTTAATTGTCGATCGTCTGCCAGTAACCCTAGCGCAAATTGAAAATAAAACCTATCAGCCAAACCGCGGTCAAATTATTGTTTTTAAGAATCCTTTATATAGCCAAGGTATGCCAGATGAATACATCGTCAAGCGCGTTATCGCCTTCCCGGGTGAACGCGTTGTTCTAAAAAACGGTTCGTACACGGTTTATAATAGCCAGAATCCAAATGGTTTCAACCCCGATGATAGCAATCACGGCGAACCAGGCAGCCCGACTTCTGGTGAAGTTGATGAAGTCGTACCGAACGGTGAATTGTTCGTTTCCGGCGACCACCGCCAAGGAAATTATTCACTCGACTCCCGCAATGGCCTAGGCACTATCCCGCTATATGACGTAGTTGGACCAGTTAGTCTACGGATTTATCCATTCAATAAAATCCGATCTTTTTAGAAAAATCAAAAACTAGTCGCGGTCGAGCAATTTTTCAATCCGATGAAATTCATCATCGCTCTTAAAACGAATCACAATCTGACCAGCACCTTTTGAATTGGTCCTGACCTTAACATCAGCTCCAATTCGCTTGGCAATTCGCCGAGTATCATCTTCGTATGGCGAGACGGCTATGTCTTTTTTAGCCTTTCCTTCGGACGCTCGACTCTTTTTTAACTGAACAATATATTGTTCAGTTTGGCGCGAACTCCACTCTTCACCGATAATTCGCGGCAAAATGTTCTCAATCAAAGATTCGTCTAGTCCAACAAGTGGCCGAACTTGCCCCTCGTTAACTTTCCCTTCAGCTAGAGCCGTGCGGACAATCTGCGGCAAACGCAACAGGCGCAACGTATTACTGACCGTACTAACCGATTTCTTGCCAACGCGTTGACCAATTTGCTCTAGTGTCAGATTAAATTGATCACGCAGCTTTAGATAAGCTGTAGCTGTCTCCAAAACGTTCAAATCACGGCGCTGTAAGTTTTCGATTAATGACAGCTCTAGTTTATGCTGACCGCTTAGAGTCCGCACTAAAGCCGGAATTTTATCGAGCCCCGCTAAACGTGAAGCTCGAAAACGACGCTCGCCAGCCACAATCTGATAACCATTGCCGTGCGGCATTACGACAATCGGTTGCAATATGCCGTGCTGACGAATTGATTCCGCTAAATCTTCAATCGAAGCCTCGTCAAATTGTCGACGGGGCTGATCGGGGTCGGCAATAATTTCAGTAAGTTTAATCTGGCGTAGCTCGCTAATTTGCTCGTCCTGGGATGCTGTTGGGTCAAACGATTCGTCCAACAAATCAACTGGAATTAATGATTCGAAACCGCGGCCAAGTCCCTTTTTACTAGATGCTGACACGTTCTAACACCTCCTTGGCGAGTGCCTTGTAAGCCCTGGCGCCCTTTGAAAATTTATCATAAACCCCTACCGGCAAGCCGTGACTCGGCGCTTCGGCCAGCCGAATATTGCGTGGAATTGTCGATTTAAAAACTTTACCCGGAAAATGCTTTTTAATTTCTTCGTGAACCTGTGTACTTAGGGTTGTACGCGAATCAATCATCGTCGGTAGCACACCTAGTAGCTCAAGCGTTGGATTCATACCTTTTCGCACCAGTTTCATCGTCTCGAGTAGCTGTCCAAGACCCTCCAAAGCATAGAACTCGGCTTGCACTGGCAGTAACACGTATTTTGCCGCGATTAGGCCGTTAACCGTCAGTAAACTAAGACTTGGCGGACTATCGATAATAATAACGTCGTAATCAGCTTCAATTACTTCTATTGCCGCTTTTAGCCGTGAAAATCGCTTATCGGCTTGGGCTAACTGAACTTCAGTGTTAGCTAAAATTGGCGTCGAGGGTGCAATTGACAGTTTTTTATGACTAGTCGGAATAATCACCTGAGCTAGCGGCACGTCACCGACAATAACATCGGCCATCGTAGCAGTTAAGGCTTGCTTGTCAAAACCAAGCCCACTGGTCGCATTACCTTGCGGATCAAAATCAATCAATAATGTCCGCTTGCCAGATTTGGCCAAGTAATAAGCCAGGTTAACAGCGGTCGTCGTCTTGCCAACGCCACCCTTCTGATTGGTTACTGAAATTACCGTCGCCACGTGTCTGTTTCCCTCATCTCTTTCGCCTCATTATACCATGAGCGAATATAAAAATCTCCGCGGTTAGGCGGAGATTTTTTATTATTTGATTGAGGTTATTTCAATCCTTGAGTACTTTTGGCGGTGTCCGTTCTCTTTATGAACCCGTTTTTTAGCTTCATAGCGGATAACGCGGATTTTTTCACCTTTAACGAGGTCGTCAACGACCTTGGCTAACACCTTAACACCTTTGACGGTTGGTGTGCCGACAGTGGTTTTATCACCATCAATCACCAACAGTGCGTCTAGAGTGAGCTCTTTAGTTCCTTCCGGGAGGAGGTCCACCAGGAGGGTCTCTTTTTCGGTGACGATAAATTGTTTGCCACCGATCTTAACGACTGCTTTTGACATTATGATTCCTTATATTATTAATCAATCAGTTGCCCATTGTAACAGAGATGGCTTATCCTGTAAACACGAATCCTTCGGGGGGGTCGAACGTTGATTTAGATTTGACCGCCGCTACTAAGCGCCAGAAGCGCTAATATTAGTAAACATACCACTAGCATTTTTATAGCACCGTGGTGACGTCTCCAGCTGTTTTGAAATTTCTTCGGCAACAGATACCTATAGTGATGAGCAGCAGCTGAAACAAATATCACAACCACTAATATCGCGACCGTTCCAAGCATTGCCGGGTTAAGCGACCTTAGCGCAATACCAAAACGAGTCAGCGGACCTCCCATATCTGAGCCGATATTACTGGTGTATTGTTGCGGTGGACTTTTAGCCGCCAAAACACTCGTTGGCAAGCCATAAAATGCCACAATTATCGTTGCGTTCTCACCCTTGAGCGTTCCATCGGCAACCGCAAAGCCAACCTGCGTATATTTATCGTTTAAAATATTAGCTCGGTGAGACGGTGAAGCCATCCAGGCTGAAATAATCGATCCGGCATCGCTAAAATTCTTTGCCAAGTTCTCACCCGCGACATCATAATTATAGCCAACATCCGTCAACCACTTCCACGGCGTCACACCACTTGGCGAAGTATGATCCCAATATTGATTAGCAAACATATCCTTCACTTTTAAAAGAGCAGCTTGATCAAGCTGTTCCGACAAGTCAAGCGGCTTGAGGTTCGCCGCCTGACGTTGTTGATTGGTATCTGTTAATAAGTCAGAGGCAGAGATGTTCGATTCTAGGCCCAATACGCCGGTTCGACTATGATTCAGCAGCCCATAACCAAGTTGTATTACTACGATTACAGCCAGGATAACCGATAATCCCGAAATTCGAATTAAATGAGGACGATAGTCGTTGCCTTTATGCGGTATAAAGATATGCTTCGCATAATGCCTGAGTTTAGACAAAGTTGTTTGATTATTTTTAGCTTTATTAATAGCCACTACATTTTGATTATATCACTTATGTTAAATTGACATGTCAGGCTTGGACACGCCGGATATCATCGTGGTTCAGCCCGTAATAATGGGCAATCTCGTGCCAAAGCGTACGCTTAATCTGCTCGTAAAGCTGCTCCGGCGTGCTCGTTACTGCTAGGATTGGGTTCTTAAAAAGTGTAATCTTATCTGGCAACACAAAAGTATAGCCTGCCCCACGCTTGGTCAGCGGAATACCTTCATATAAACCAAGGAGTAGACTATCGGGTTTTAGTTCGGACTTTTGGCGCTGGTTTTCATCCGGATCATCAGCATAGACGATAGCGACATTATCCAGGCCCTTGATGTATTTCTGAGGCAAGTCGTCCATTGCGGCGCTAATTAAATGATCAAATTCTTCATCAGACAAATTCATATACTTATTATAGGTTTATTCGTCCGAAAAGTTGAACCATTCTGGATCATTATGAATATCGTTTACGACTTTATTCCAAAAATCCTCCAGGTCCGACTCGTCAATGTCATACCTTAAATCAATCTCTTGATGAAATTGATGATCTTCATTAATCTCATCCTTGTCGGAATCGGGATCAATCGGCTGAAACTGTAGATAATTTAGTAATGACATAATCTGTTTGTTTTATAGTTTATTAGCATAATGATAGCATAATCGTTATGTTATGTCAAGACTCTACCTTGCTAGACTGGCCATCTAGGCCTTTTGCAAAGAAACCGTCAGATCACAACCTTCGACTTTATTAGTCTCAATGTAGTCATACTTTTCATCTGTTAAAACAGTTGCAAGGGTCTCTTCGCAGATTTCGCTTTGGTGCTTAGCGATAGCCGATTTCAAATCATCACTTGCACTAACCAAGCTCAACTTGATGCGATCATCAACATTTAGTCCAGCCGATTTACGAGCCGCTTGGACATAGCGAATCACTTCGCGCATTAAGCCCTCTTGCTTTAGCTCCGGTGTAATCTTCAAGTCAAGCGTCAATTCATCACTGATAATCACCTTTTTAACATTCAGCTCGTCAATCAATATATCCTCAAAATCGACAAATTCACCCAGCTGCAGCACCGTTACACTAGCTAGTGGCTGGCGAACTTTTAGTTTATTCTGAGCCCGCAGTCCAAGACCTTGATTAACGTAGTCACGCACTTCGGCCATTTCTTTGATGACGAGTTCATCAATATGACCAGCACTTAGCCAATCTTCCAGGTGGATACTCTCACGACCGGTTAGTTTTTGATACATCTCGTCGGCCAAAAAAGGCGTAAACGGCGCTAGTACAAAACATAGTCTAACCAATACGTAATGAAGTGTCTTGTAAGCATCGGCTTTGTCACCATCGTCATCAGACTTCCAGAAACGGCGGCGGGATCGGCGGACATACCAGTTACTGGCGTCGTCTAGGAATGGCAAAATTGGACTCATAGCATCAGGTAGATTATAGCCATCCATGTTACGCTCTACCTCATCAACTAACTGATGCAACCGACTAACAATCCAAATATCCATTGGATTTGACCCTTCATGAATCGGATCAGTCAAATTACCGTCATATTCCCAACCATCAACTTCGGCGTACATCGTAAAGAAATCGTACATATTCCATGCCATGCCGAGTTTGCGGGCCACATCCCCAACTTCCTTGTCCTGCAAGGCGAAATCTTCACCGTTAAGCAGCGGTGAGCCCATCAGTAGAAATCGCAATGAGTCTGCCGAAAACTTGTCCATTAATTCATTTGGATCGGTGTAGTTGCCGTAGCTTTTGCTCATCTTGCGGCCGTCATTACCGGCGACGTTACCAGTTACAATAACGTTTTTAAACGAGTTCTCGCCAAATAACGCCACGCTCATCGCGTGCATATAGTAAAACCATGCTCGAACTTGACCAATATATTCGACAATAAAGTCACCCGGGAAGTTGTCTTCAAATTTAGCTTTATTTTCAAACGGATAATGAAACTGCGCAAACGGCATACTACCGGCCTCAAACCAGCTGTCCATAACTTTGTCGATTCGGTGATAGGTTACGCCGTCAATTTCAAATGTCACATCATCGACCCATGGTCGGTGGTAATCATCAAGCTCAACACCAGATAATTCTTTTAATTCAGCATATGACCCAACCACCTTAATCTGCTCTTTGCCGTCTGCGTCCGTTCCCTTCCAAACTGGCATGGCCGTCGCCCAAAAGCGGTCACGGCTAATATTCCAGTCTGGTGCTGTCTCGACCGTCTTTTCAAAACGACCATGTTTAACGTGCTCGGGGAACCAGTTGATACCGCCATTTTTCTCTAACATCTGCTCACGCTGGCCATCAATATCCATAAACCAGCTAGGATGCGCACGGTACATTAATTTAGTACCACAACGATGACAGTGCGGATAGCTGTGTCGAATATATTCAATCTTCCAGACAACGCCACTTTGATGGAGGTCTTTGGCAATCTGCTTGTTGATTAACCAAACATTCTCGCCCTTCCACGCACTTTCGGTAAAAATACCATTCTCGTCAATCGTATGAATAACCGGAATCTTCTTTTCGCGCGCTAGTGCAAAATCTTCTTCGCCATAGGCGGGCGCAAGATGAACAATTCCCGTACCCGATTCAGTCGTGACATAATCAGCCGCCCAAATTTTGTGGGCATTTTTGCCACGATCAACAAATAATGGCTCGTAGCTCTTGCCGACCAAGTCTTTTCCTTTAAATGTCCGGACAACTTCATACTCCAGAACCTGGTGCTTTTCATCTGTTAGCGCAGTGTTCAGCAGGTCTTGAGCCAAAATATAGTTCACACCGTCAAGTTTTACTTCTGCATAAATTAAGTCTTCATTAACCGCTACCGCCGAGTTACTTGGCAGTGTCCACGGCGTGGTTGTCCAGGCTAGTAGATAGGCGTCTTGATCAACTAATTTGAACTTAACGTAGACACTTGGTTCAGTTACGTCCTGATAGGCACCAGCATCCATCGTGACTTCAGCTTTTGATAAAGGTGTAGCATCAAGCGTACAGTACATAAGTACTTTTTCACCTTCGTAGATTTTGCCCTTTTCGTACAAAGTTTTGAAGGCCCACCAGACAGATTCCATGTAAGCTTTGTCCATGGTTTTGTACGAGCCCTTAAAGTCTACCCAGCGACCGACGCGATCAACCGTATCTTCCCATTCACTACTTGTTTGGACCATGTTAGCGCGACAAGCCAAAATATACTTTTCGATACCGTATTCAATAACCTCTTGACGGCTACTAAGGCCAAGTTTTTTCTCGGTATAACGTTCAGCTGGTAAACCGTGACAATCCCAGCCCCAAACACGCTCAACGCGCTTGCCTTTCATAGTCTGATAACGCGGCACGGCATCTTTTACGATACTGGACAGTAGCGTACCATGATGTGGCACACCAGAGATAAACGGTGGACCATCGTAAAATACATAGCTATTGTCGATTGACCGCTGCTCAACCGACTTTTCAAAAGTCTTGTTAGCCTTCCATGTTTGGACTAAGTCTTTTTCATATTCAAGCGCTCTGCGTCGACTATTGGCTTTAAATTTCACTTTGTTTCCTTTCTTTAAAAAACAAAAATCCCTTTTCAGTCACTGGAATCCGCGATTGCGGACGGTACCATCCAGTTTCTAAAAAGAGATTCTTCTTAGCGCTTAGTTGTTCGATCTGACGCGTCGATTAACGTTTGGGTCTACTTTCTATGCGATTTCTTCCAAAAACATTCGTGGCTGATAACCACTCATCCGAAAAACGGAACGTTACTTTATTAGTTTACGCCATAGCTAATCGTTATGTAAAGTTTAATCTGTAATTATTGGACGTAATAGCTGACTTCACTGATTGTCGGTAACGGCGTACCAACCCAGGTGTTTTGCATCGTACTATCGTCAGCAATCGCAATAACCGTTGGGTATTGAATGATATCATAGGCCCGGCAAAATTGCTCGCCATCAGGCTGTTCGGGGTCAAGCGTCTCAAGCACATGACCGGTTTGGTGTTCAAAGTCACGCAAATAGTCAATCACTTCACGTGCATGATCGCTATTATCCTTGTAAACTACCACCACTTTCATATTTTAGTCGTCCGACTTGGGCTTACGCCGATGTTCAAGAATCTTCACAAAATCATCTAGCGTCTTGAATTCATGATAAACACTGGCAAAACGTACATAAGCAACCTCATTGCGAGCCGCCAGTTCATCAAGCACTTTGTCGCCAATTTGTTTAGAAGTGATCTCACTCTCACCTAAAGCATAGAGCCCATCCTCGATATCGTTAATCATCTCTTCAATTTCAACTTCTGATGAGAAGAATTTGCCGACCGAACGCTTAATTGCGATAGCTAACTTATCCCGATCAAAAAGTTCCCGTTTACCGTCTTTTTTAATGACAGCCAGATTCGGCTTTTCAATTCGCTCATAGGTTGTAAAGCGCTTACCGTCAGGTGACTCGCGACGACGACGAATTGTCACGCCATCACTAACTTCACGAGACTCAATTACCCTGCTATCGCCAATGTTGTATTTGGCCATAATAATTAATCTTCCTTATTGTGTTTGCGACGTCGACGTAAGAAAGCTGGTGTGTCAGACTCTTCTTCGACTTCGTTTGGCTGGTTCCAAATATCATGGGCATTGTCTTCGGCAAAAGCCTCGGCAGCGTCTTTACTATCAAGGTTTAAATCAATTGCCTGAACAGCATCTTCCGACAAATTCATTGAGCTAGCTTCAGGAGCAGCAGTATCTGTTACGGCTTCTTTGTGGAAATAAGCTGAATCGAAACCAGTTGCAATTACCGTAATGATCAATTCGTCTTCAAGGTCAGGCTTCAAGGTCGCACCAAAGATAATGTTGGCATCAGGCGCAACTGCGCTGGTGATAATCTCGGCAGCTTCCTGAATTTCACTCATGCTCATATCGTAACCACCGGTTACATTGAACAAAACTCCCTTGGCGCCATCAATTGAAACTTCAATCAGTGGTGACTCGATAGCTTGTTGCGCCGCTTGTGCAGCACGGTTATCACCGCTGGCTCGTCCGATACCCATTAAAGCAGAGCCGGCATTACTCATAATCGCCTTAACGTCGGCAAAGTCGAGGTTAATTAGACCATGTTCAGTAATTAGCTCTGAGATACCCTGAACACCTTGGCGAAGAACGTCATCGGCAATCTTAAACGTTTCAAGCAGTGGTGTGCGACGGTCAATTGTCTGAAGTAAACGGTCATTTGGAATCGTAATCAAGGTATCAACCTGACGGCCCAACTGTGTAATCGCCCATTCAGCGTTTTGACGACGCTTTTCACCTTCAAAACTGAAAGGTTTAGTAGCGACACCAACAACCAAGACACCGAGTTCGCGCGCAATCTCGGCTACAATATGGCCAGCTCCACTACCCGTTCCACCGCCAGCACCAATTGTTACAAATATCATATCGGCACCAGCAATTGCTTCACGGATTTCGTCTCGCGATTCATTCGCAGCTGCTTCACCAGTTGATGGATCGGCACCAGCACCAAGACCACCGGTCACAGTGTGGCCTAGGTGGATTTTAACGTCAGCTTTAGAGTTATGAAGAGCTTGGGCATCAGTATTCATTGCAATAAACTGAACGCCAGACAGACCAGCTTCCTTCATTCGGTTAACCGCCGAACCGCCGGCCCCACCGACTCCAACTACTTTAATTGTGGCAAATGTCTGTATATCGCTTGGTTTTACTTCAGGCATGTATCTATTATCTCCCAATCTTCGTATTCATAAGCTAGTATAACACTTGGTTTAAGAAAAATACTATGCCTTAAACCTGTCAAGAAATTTACCGACAAAACCACCAGCACCAGCAAGTGGGCTAGCTGACTTCTTTTTTGGACCATTCTGAAGTTGCGCCGAATCAGCATCAATCAACATCAAACCAACGACGGTCGCATATTGTGGATTAGCAATGTCGTCGGACACGCCGCCATATCCAGAAGTTTTACCGATTCGGGCTGCCAAACCGAGTGACTTTTTGGCATACTCTGCAATATCTTTAAGTTGAGCCGTACCACCAGTCAGAACAACACCGCCAGGCAACTTGCCAGCCCGACCGGCTTTTTTAAGTTCAGTTTGTATACCTTCAAAAATTTCTTCCAAGCGAGCTTCAACAATCTCATCAATATCTTTGGTTTCAAAAGTGTAAATTTCGGCGTCTTGTTTAAGGCTAATTCCAGAGTTTTCACTCCTTATTAGCGCCGTAGCATGTTCTAGCTTAACCTTTTCAGCAATCTCGGGATCAGTCTTAAGACCAATCGCCAGGTCATTAGTAATATTAATGCCACCATATGGCAAAACAGCTGAATATTGCAAATCACCTTCCTCATAAACCGCCAAATTAGTCGTCGCACCACCAATATCAATCAAGGCAACGCCGTTTTCGAGCTGTTGTTCGGTCAGTACAGCCCGCGCCGCTGCAATACCAGCTACCACAATACTGTGCGCTGTTACTTTGGCCGATTCAGCAGATTTTTGCAGATTCGTCAGGTGTGGCGCCAAGGCTGAGACCACGTGAGCATCAACCTCCAGGCGCGTACCAGTCATACCCAGTGGATCCTTGATATTATCTTGACCATCTAATTTGTAGGCGTGTGGCACAATATCTAAAATTTCACGATTAGCTGGAACTTTTCCGGTCGTTGCAACTTCTTCAATCCGTCTTAAATCTTCATAGTTAATAGCGTGATCAGACCCGCCAACCGCAATCATACCGTCAGCGTGCGTACTTAAAATATGCGTTCCATTAATACTTAGAGTAGCTTCATTTACCTGATAGCCGCTCATTCGCTCGGCTTCACCTAAGGCATCATCAATCGCTTGGGCTGGACCGCTTAAGTTTACTACTGTACCTTTGCGCATACCCGTATTAGGCGCGCTACCAACACCCACAATCGTTGGCGTGCCACTTGTTCCGTCAATGTGTGCTACTAGGCATCGAACAGTCGTTGTTCCGACGTCAATACCAACAGCGTATCGAGAGTTTTCTTGCATGGTATTAGTATATAGCTTATGCCTGTCATTGCAAAGTGTCTTAGCTAAAGCTGAGTTAAAATTTCGACGCCGTCTTCGGTAACCAGAACAGTATGTTCAAAATGAGCCGACAAACTGCCATCACGCGTCCGAATCGTCCAACCGTCGCTGTCGGTCTTTATTTTTTCACCACCAAGCGTTGCCATCGGCTCAATCGCAATCGTGTCCCCAGGTACTAGCAAAACACCGCTACCCTTTCGGCCCCAGTTAGGCACCTCTGGGTCTTGATGCATCTCATGGCCAACGCCATGTCCGACCAAGTCACGGATAATGCCCAATTTAGCGCTTTTTAAAACCGTTTCGACGGCAAAACCAATGTCACCGGTATAAGTTGGGCCTTTAATTGAATCGATAGCCGCAAACAAACTTCGCTCTGTAAAATTAATCAAGTGTTTTTTAGCGCCAGTTGGTTCTTCACCTACGACCATCGAAAAGGCGCTGTCGGTTTTCATACCCTTATAAGTAATCACTAAATCAAAACTGACAATATCACCTTTTTCAAATCGATAATCAGTTGGCACGCCGTGCACAATCGCATCATTAACCGATATGCAAATCGCGTTTGGAAAATCAACTTCTGATGTTTTATAGGTCGCAATCGCACCCAAGCGCTTAATCTCGGTATCAACCCAAGCGTCAGCTTCAAGTTCGCTCATACCAACCTTGACTTGCTTTTTTAGGCCATCAAAAATCGTGGCCAAAATTTTACCACCCTCACGCATTGCGTCTATTTCAGCCGGCGTCTTTATCCTAGATTGCATTTTACTAATTCTTCCATAATCCGATCATGTACTTGACCAACCGAGCCAGTCCCGTCAACTTTTGCAATTTTCGCACCCTGTTTTGATAAATAATCCAAAATTGGTTCGGTTTCATGATGATAAATTTCAAGTCGCTCATCAATCGCCTCAAACGTGTCATCAACCCGACCACGCACTTCTAGACGCTTCATTAATTCTTTTTTTGGAACCTCTAAAACAATACAAAGCTCGATTGAGTCACCATGCTCGGCTTCACTTTCGAGCAACCATTTAGCTTGCTCAAGCGCCCTTGGAAAACCGTCTAGAATAACTTGCCTGACATTCGTCGCTCGAGCTATCGCTTCGCTAACAATTTTATTCACTTTGCCATGTTCGACCAATCGTCCGGTTTGCATCGCCGCCAAAAGTTCAGGGTCATGCGTGTCGCGCAGCAATTGACCAGCACTTAGCCAGCGCCAACCGTTACGAGCCGCCAACATCTGCCCTTGAATGCTTT
>JAJXYZ010000021.1 GCA_021780305.1 bacterium
CCGAAGCATCACCGGACTTGGCAGTTGATATAGTCGTCGTTTCAATCGTATTCGCTGTCGTCGTAGGCGGCGTCGATAATACAGCCGAATCAGCACTGGCTGCTGGGACCGAAGACGTACCCGGATCAACAACATTTGTGGTGTCTGATGCCAACGTAGCATCCTGCACGACAGGCGTCGTAACAGGTGCCACACTGACAGGTAAAGTCAATGTTTCATTTGCAGTAGCGGTTGGAGTTGCACTGATATCAGGTGTCGTATCAGTAGAGACGGGCGCTGCTGTGGTTGTCGCAACCGGTACTGTAGTTGTCGTATCCTGAACGACAGACGGACCGGTTGCCGTAGTGTCAGCGACATTAGCCGTGGTTGTACCGTCAAGTGCCAAGACATTATGTTCGAGCGTGATTGTCGGATAACCAAACGTCAGCACGGCAATCAAACAATAGATTATCCCTTTTTTAATCGATAGTTTGAATCTCATGCTGAACCCCTCCTTTTAACTAGATAAGTTCTTGGGGCGAGAGACGAACGCCGCCACGCCATCGTCTCTCGCTATCATGCCGACACTAATGACCTCTAACTACCCTCTATATTTAGTTAGAAACATTAAATGTGACAGATGTGGAATTACTGTTGCTGACATTACCAGTTGTTGCCGATCCGGCAGTCTGATTGCCTGCTACCACAGCATCACCAGAAGTAGCTGTCTGGCAATTATTGTTGTCGACAGTTAGCTTGTTGGTATTGTCGACAGTCACCAAACTAGTGGTTTTAATACTAGACTCATGGTTGTCGGGACTAACGATACTTGGCATAGCTGGAACCGTTGGCTTAGCGTTAGCGACGGTTGCCGTCATACTCAATGAGTTTGAGTTTGAAGCCGAACCGGTCGCCGCTGAGCCACCAGTCTGGTTATGTACGACTGTAGCTTCGCCTGAATAAGCATTTTGGTGGTTGCTGTTCGTCAAGCTAAGTTTATTGTCGTTCTTGACAGCTACTGTTTGAGTGCTGCTTGTCGTCGCATGGCTACTATGCGAACCATAGTCCACGTGGTTATACGATGTGTTTGGCATAGCCCCTGCCATAGTGGCGAAGCCGACAACTAGCCCAAGCGAGGCTAATGCCGATCCCATTAATCTTGTTTTTTTCATGATCCATCCCCTCCTTACGTTAATTTATATTATTCGGGTGTTCGCCCGACGCCGATCGATAAGTATTATCTACCGACGTCCTACGACCACCACCAACCGACATGTAAAGGTGACTGGGTTATTGCCCCGATTCGGCCTTGTCGCTAGATTGACTAACAGAATTAAGCTCGATATTCATAAAAGAGTTTGAACTACCTTCGCCAGATGATTTTGAGTCTGACGAAACCTCAATAGTTGTCGTGCCGCTTGCATCATCAAATACCTGATGAATTACGCCGCTAGCAGGCATATCGACAGGCTGCTTGTTAACCTTAACCGTCGTTAACGGTGGTTGATTGTCTGTTGCTAGACTCGTAATATTTAGACTGGTTTGCGTAATTGGTTTTATGGGGTAAATATTTGAAGGCGCTTGTTTAGGCGTAAATCCAGTAACCGCCGGCTGACGATCAGCTATCACATAATAAAAACTCGCCACAATTAAGGCGAGGCTGGACAAAATAGCAATAAATAACCAGGTGCGGTTAGCTGCAATCCAATTTTTGATGGCCTGTAGTTCGGTTATACCACTCACAAAACCTCCTCAAAAGTTACCTCCCTGATAACAATACTGAGAATAGCCTGTAGCCAAGACGTTGTATATGAAAATTCTCACACAAAGGCCGAGTTTAAGTGTGGTTATTTATTAAAAATCTAACCTTTTTACAAATCGATATAATTTTCGACCAATCGTTAAATCACGTGATAAGTTGAGGCGATGACGATAGCTAAGATAATCACAGCAATAATCACGACAATCAGTTCGAGGAGGGTAAAACCTTCTTGACTTTGAAGTGTTTTTTTCATGTCAGATTCCCCTTAATATTAACTATATAATAGCATAAGTATCTAGCTTTGCTTTGACATTTTTTTGCTATACTTAAAAGCATTAGATGTTTACACTGATTATTATTAAGGAGGAACGTGGTTAAGCTAAACTTATCGGATCGTCACGTCGGGCGCCGTAACTTTATCCTCATCACCTCTTTTATTAGCCTGCTAGCTGTGGCTACACTAACCGTCACGGCCAGCCATGCACTGACATCGATCTCTCAAGGTTTCGCAACCAGCGATCAATTAGCCCTTGGTTCCATTGTTAGCCTAAAAAATAACACTTCAGATCAAGTTGTCGCGGCTTCCGCCAATAACGTCGACAGTTTATACGGAGTTGTGATTAACGACAGCAGCTCACTGTTAAGCCTATCAAACGACCAGCAAAACCAGGTTCAGGTTGCCACTGGTGGAATTGCCGCTGTTCTAGTGTCGGATATTAATGGCTCAATCACACAGGGTGATCAAATTACCGCCTCACCAATTAAAGGGGTTGGTATGAAAGCGACTAATAACACTAAAGTTGTTGGAATTGCCCAAGGCACACCAACTATCAGCAGCAACTCAACCCACACCTATACCGACGAGCAAGGAAAAACCCAAACCATCGTTTTAGGTGAAGTTCCTGTACTAATTAGCGCCACCTACTTTTTTAAACAACCAGATAAAACCATTATTCCATCAGCTATTCAAAACCTAGCTAATGCCCTAGCCGGTAAAGCCGTCAATACCGCTCCAATTTTAATTAGTGCCGCAATCTTTCTTATTACCATAATTGTAGTTGCAAGTATCGTCTTTTCAATGATTCGAAGCAGTATCATATCAGTTGGCCGTAACCCGATGTCACAATCAGCGATTTACCGTGATGTTATCCAAATATCAGCCCTAGTTCTGGGAATTTTGGCGGTTTCGATGATATCAATCTATATAATACTGACGAGGTTTTAAAATGACACCAGCCCTACTGCAAATTCTGCTGATGGCAAACTTCTTCATCATGGGACTAGTGGCAGCTGCAGCTATTAGACACGCCTATGCTCATTTTCATCCTGAACATCACGAAGCCGAGCATGCTCGTGCGACATCAGAGGTTGTTCATGTACCGCCTGCTGTTAAACAGCGGCTACTAGAGACCGCTGAAAGTAATTTCCAAAAAGTACTTGAGCGGACGGCAATTGCACTTCAAGGAGAGCTTGATAACACCTCGAAGCACATTAATGCCGAATTAGAAAAGTTTGGCGCCAAAATAATTAATGACGAAATGACAAGGTATAATCAAGACCTTGATAAATTGATGCATCAAACCGAAGTATCGCTTAATAGCGCCCAGACTGACATCGACAAACATCAAGCTGAATTAACTAGTAAAATTGCCGAGCAGCAAACCATACTCGAGGCTCAGCTAGCTGAAAAAATGGCCGCTCAAGAACAAACAATGCTCCAAAATCTGGATACTAAACTGGCTGATGCCGTCGCCTCTTTCTTGACCGAAACACTGCAACATAATGTTGACCTGGGTGCCCAAAGCACCTATTTAACAACTATGCTTGACGAACATAAGGCTGAAATAATTGGTGGAGTTAGTCGTGAAGATTAAATTGCCCGACAGCATATCGTCGTCACAAGACGTCGCAGCCCTAAGTCTAGAAATCAGTGAATACGCTCGCT
>JAJXYZ010000073.1 GCA_021780305.1 bacterium
TATAAGGTCGTTGTGACATTTGTTTCAGTCATAGTTGCCTTGGCGATTACGGGTTCGCTTAGTGCTCACGCTGGTGGTGCCGGTAAGCTAAGGGCGACATTACGCGTTGTTATCGGTGGCGTTATTGCAATGATTGTTACATTTGGAATTGGCCGAATAATCGGCATGAGTGGGCTATAGTTTAGACGCCGAGTAGCGTTATGACCGAACCGACAATAATAATACCGGCAACAAGCATAATCTCTTGAATCGTGCCGGTGCGATGCGGCTGCTCGTGGATATCTGGGATAATATCACTGGCGGCGACGTATATAAAGAACCCAGCCGTAACCGCTAAAAGTGGGCCAACGGGCAGCTGGTTATTCGTGCCAAGTAAATATACTAAAAGTCCAGTTACGATAGTGGCGACCGCGGTCGCAAGATTAGCGATTACGACTGTTTTATCTTTCCAGCCTCTGGACAAAAGTAGCGCAAATGTACCAAGTTCCTTAGGTATTTCATGCGCGCTGACTGCTAAAGTTGTTATTATACCGGTCGGAATACCGACTAAAAATGCGGCACCGATTGCAAAGCCATCAATCGCATTATGCATCATGTCGCCAAAGACTATTAGCCGTCGTTGCTGAGCATTTTTGTAGTGTTCGCTGTTATGGTGATGATGCTGATGGTGATGATGAAACCAGCTTGCGGATCGTTCCAGCACGAAAAATAACGTAAAACCGCCGAGTGTCCAGAGTAACATGCTACGTGGTTCACCTAGCTTAAATGATTCAGGTAAAAGGTCAAAAAAGGCAGCGGCGAGTAAAGCGCCGGCACCAAACGGCAACGTTAGCAAAATCGCAAGTTGTCGATATTTTTTTGCTCGTAGTAATAAAATACCGCCGGTAAGTGATATGGCGCTACCAATAACTATAGCCGCTATTAAGTACAGGATTGTCATTATCTATCTATAATACCACGCGTCACACGACCGCTCTTAATCACTCAAAAGTGTATAATAATGCTTATGACAGGCCGTACACACGATTTAGCTGCAATTACCGCTCTACTAGCCATAATTTGCTTGGTTGTGCCTATATATAACGTGAACCTCACGACTCTACTAGTGGCCCTATTAGCAAATCAGATTGGTGGAATATTACCAGACATTGACCAGCCGACAGCGCCATTATGGAGAAACTTGCCAGTTGGTAAATTTGTTGGCCGCTTTTTCGATAAGTTTATTGGTGGCCATCGTTTTATTACACATTCGCTACTAGGTGTCGCGCTATTCGGATTTTTGTTTTGGTCGTTACTAAACTTTCTTCATCCAATTGTGGCAAATGTCGACAGTGTGATTGTTTGGTGGTCGTTTATGATTGGGCTCTTGTCGCACCTAGTTATAGATACATTTACTAAAGAAGGTGTGCCATGGTTGCTCCCCTTACCTTTAAAGCTTGGGCTGCCGCCAACAAAAACCTTGCGTATAACTACCGGTAAAGTTATCGAAACATTAATTATCTTTCCGGCTCTTATTATCATATCCGGAATATTACTAGCCACCCATTACAGTTATCTACTGCAATTATTACACCATGTATAACGGTTAGTCGTCGAATTAGCTGGCTTGAGCGCGTCGCATTGATTGTAGTAAGTTGGCTTTTGATGTTGCACCAGCACTACCGCTGAGTAACTTGCCTTGATTGTAAACAAGATAAGTTGGCAGTCCCCTAACGTCTAATTGTTGAACAATGTCCATTTCAGTTGAAGCATCAAGCTTAATAATTTCGGCCCAATCGGCTGTCTCTTTTGAGATATCTTCCAGAATAGGTTCCATGCCTCGACATGGTGCACACCATGGTGCCCAGACGTCAACTAGGACGACTTTTGATGATTTGATAACGTCTTGCTCGTATGTTTGTTGTGTCGTTGATTTCATATTTCCCTTTAGCTTTCTAATTGCTACGTAATAATAACAACTTACGTTGACAAACGCAACATGTAGCGCCTATAATCTTAACCCAGACACCACATGTATATAAAGTTGTAAGGTAGGGGTAACATGAAAAAAACATTTCGCACAGCAACAAAGAGCGGTATTGTCGATGATATATCAAAAATATATGAGCTTGGTCAGACAGTCCCAGAACCACCGAAAGACATTTTTGAGCCAGAGCTAAGCGACAATGCTCGCTATATAGCTAGTACTCGTTATGCTCGCAAAAACCTAAAAGGTGAAGCTACTGAAACACCAAAAGAAATTCTATGGCGCGTCGCTTATAATATCGCGACAGCCGATCGTTTATATGATGGTAGCCGCGGTATTCACGAAAAGACGGCGCACGAATTTTACGAGATGATGGCGAAACGTCGATTTTTGCCTAATACACCAACACTCCTAAACACAGCTAAGCCAGGCCAGCAATTATCGGCATGTTTCGTCTTGCCGGTGCCAGACCGACTTGACGGTATTTTGCAAACTGCATCTGATATGGCGATGATTCATAAATCGGGTGGTGGCACAGGCTTTTCGTTCTCACGGTTACGTCCAAAAAATGATGTCCTAAGGTCATCGGGTGGCACGACAACAGGCCCTATATCGTTCATGCAAATGTATAATGACATTACGTCATCTGTCAGACAAGGTGGTGTTCGTCGGGGTGCGAATATGGGCATCTTGCACTACAATCATCCTGATATTTTACTATTTTCAATTTACAAACTGGATGAATTTTCGTTAACAAACTTCAATATTTCAGTAACAACCGACCAGGCCTTTTTTGACCAAATTGAAATCGATAGCAAGAGCCTTCCTGCTGATTATGAAGACGGTTTTGACTTCGATTCACTTGTAGCTGAGGTTCGCACCGCGCATCAGACACGCGATATCGATCTAAAGCAGGTTCGTTTGGACGCTGCCGTTAAACGACTGCACGAATGGTGTGACGAGACTCAACCAGGCCATGGCTATGAACTGATTAACCCTCGCACGAATGAACCAGTCGGACGATTAAACGCTAAAAAAGTCTTTGATTTAATTACACGTTTGGCGTGGCAATACGGTGATCCAGGTATGATCTTTATTGATCGGATTAATAATTCACGCGCCAACCCAACTCCACAACTTGGCCAAATTGAAGCTACTAATCCATGCGGTGAGCAGCCACTACTACCTTATGATGCTTGTACGCTTGGTAGTATTCATTTGGCACTATTTGTCCATGACGGCGAGATTGACTGGGAGGGTCTGCGCAAGACGACTCATACGGCTATTCACTTCCTTGATAACGTGCTTGATATGAACGAATACCCAATTGAACAAGTTCGCCAGATGACGCGTTCGATTCGTCGAATCGGCCTTGGTGTTATGGGCCTAGCCGATGCGCTACTTGCCCTTAATATTGGCTACAATACCGACGAAGGTGTTGAGATGGCTTCGAAGTTTATGAAGTTTATCCAGGAAGAGTCTGATGTCGCCAGTGTCGAACTTGCCAAAACACGCGGTGTTTTCCCAGCTTTCGAAGGTTCGATCTATGACAAACCAGGTGAAATTAGTCCGCGTAACGGTGCGCGTACGACAATCGCTCCAACCGGTACAATTGCAATGCTTGCTGATGCATCGAGTGGTTGTGAGCCGTTGTTTGCTCTTACCTACGCTAAAAACACCATTGAAGGTAAGCGCATGTTCCAAACAAGCCCATATTTCGTACAGGCCTTAAATGACCGTGGACTTTACTCTGAAGAGTTGATGGAGCAAATTCAAGCAAATGGTGGTTCGATTCAAAACATCGCTTCCCTACCAGATGAACTAAAGAAAATCTTTGTGGTCGCTGGTGATATTAGCCCAGAGTGGCACTTAAAGATTCAAGCTGGTCTACAAAAATATGTTGACAATGCAATTTCAAAAACAATTAACTTCTCGAATAGCGCCACGATTGAAGATGTTCGTAACGCTTATTTGATGGCCTACGAAACAGGCTGTCGTGGTATTACGATTTATCGTGATGGTAGTCGTGAAAAACAAGTACTTGAAGTTAAGGGTGAAACATCGTATTACGATAAGTTAGCTGGTAAAACTGTTAAAAAAGCGCCCGAGTCTACTCAGGCGGCTCCAGTCATGTTGCGTCCGCGCCCAGACGTTCTAAATGGCCGTACTTATAAAATTTCAACGCCAGTCGGCAAGGCGTTTGTAAGTATTAACGAAGACAGTAGCGGTGATATCTTTGAGGTATTCATAAATGTCGGTCGCGCTGGATCTGATATTACGGCAGACGCCGAAGCAATTGGCCGATTGATATCGCTCAACTTCCGAATTCCGACCGATTATGGGTCAGATCGAATCGCTCAAAACGTCGCCGAGCAACTCCGTGGTATTGGTGGATCGAGCTCAACTGGATTTGGCGCTGATCGAGTTAGATCACTCGCAGATGCAATTGCAAAAGCGATTGAAGAACACGAAATAACCAAAGCTAACCGTGCGCAAAAAGGTGATTTCCAGACTGACGCAGTTGCTGAAATCCCGAATGAAGCCCCAACCGATATTCCGGTATCAACAACTGCATTTAAGAAGGATAGCCTGAAGGATATTTGTCCAGAGTGTGGTTCAGCGGCCTTAAGATTCATCGAAGGTTGCCAAAAGTGCGAAGCTTGCGGCTTTAGTAAGTGTTAATACGATATTCAAACAACTAATTAAGGATTAAATATATGAAAAAACGGATTATAATAATTGTTGCAAGTATTCTGGTTATCGCTGGTCTGATTGTTGGTGGTGTAATCTGGAATAACCGCAACAATAGCGCGCCGCGTGTTAGCGAGACAACTACAGTCACTCAGCCAACGACAAGCCTAACCTATAAAGGCAAGGCTGGCGTTACTGCACTGGCTTTACTACAACAAGCTGCAAAGGTCGAGATGACTGGTACTGGTGATATGGCCTATGTTACTGGTATTAACGGTACAACAGCGGATACGACCAAAAAACAGTATTGGGAGTTTGATGTTAACGGTGCATCGGCCTCAGTTGGCGCCGGTACTTATGTTACTAAAGACAGTGATACGATAACTTGGAAGTTGAGCTCTTACTAATATGAAAAATTTAAAACCAATCATTATAGTCGCTAGCTTAATCACTATTGCGGTGACCTGGCGACTAGTTAACTATCGATATCAGTTTGCACCTAACCTCGAGCTAGTAACGTTAGTTAGCGTAATTGCTGCCTTGGTATACGGTTGGCGCGTATCTCTATTGGTCGCGTTAGGTACGATGGCGATATCAGATGCGATTATTGGTAATACGTCAATCCTGGCCTTTACGTGGGGCTCATTTGGACTAATCGCTCTTGGTTCAGTTATTTTAAGGAAACTAAACAAAAAACCAAAGACGCAAGTATTGGCTACGGCGGGATTTGTTGTTGCAAGTTCAACTCTGTTCTTTATCGTTACGAATTTCGGTGTTTGGCTGCAGGGTTGGTATGCGCCAACATGGGCTGGACTAATGAATTGTTACCAGATGGGTATACCATTTTATAGGACAATGTTGATTGGTAATATTATAATCGTGCCAGCGGCCGTTGGTGTATGGCAAATTATTCGCGCACACCAAGCTGCTAAATTATCAGTAGTCAATTCCCTTGTTGGCGATGAAGCTGTCGTCAAAGTGGTGTTTTAGTTTCGTCATATCAGTTGCAATATCAACTTTTTTAAGAAGTGAAGTTGGAAAGTTACGCCCCGTCATGCAAAGGCTTGTACGGGGATTTCTTTTATCTATCAATTTTTCAAGATCTTTGACGCTTAGTAGGCCATCATGAACGGCGTTATTAATCTCGTCACAGATTACTAACTGAAAGTCACCAGATGAAGCTTGTTCAACAGCTAGATTATAGGTTTTGCGAGCTTCGGCGATGTGCTCTTCCTTTGTAGCCTTTGCGCTAAGCTCCCCTGCTTCAAAAAAGCCTAAACCCCCCTTATAAAACGACAGCTTATCTTTAAATACAGGTTGAATCATCTTAATAAAATCGTGTTCACTTACATTCCACATTTTTATAAACTGAACGAACGAAACATTCCAGCCAGCGCCCAGTGCTCTGGCGAGTAATCCGATACCCGCACTTGTCTTGCCCTTACCCTCGCCTGTATAGACCAGTACGACGCTGTCCTTTTGTTTAAAATCTTCAAATGCCATAATACTATTATACAAAATAACTCAACATGTCGGATATAATAAGCTAAATGAAGCATAAAAAGCGTAGCGCGAGTTTTCCGTCGGTTAATAATCCGGCTGGTTATTGCTATGCAAATGATAAAAAGAAGCGAAAATATCAATCTAAACTTGACGCCGAACTATTCGCACCTGCAAGAAGTCTTGAACAGTATGTCTGTGAATATTGCGGATACTGGCATAACGGCACTTCGTCAGTTAAAACCAGAAAACCGTAAGTTATCTATTAAAGCTGAGCTTTAATTTCGGCCAGTGCTTGGCTAATAGTTTGAACACTAACACCAGTTGACTGTAGTGCAGACATTTCTGTGGCAAAATTTGTTGGTGTTACAGAATATGCATCGCCGCCATTATCAACGCCATGGTAAACGATAACAAGCCATGTCTTATCTTTTATCGCTTGAGCAACCCATGAACTTACTTCAGCTGGAGTTGTTGATAATTGGATATTTTGAACACGTATATTGTATGGGTCAAAATCGTCTTTACTGTTATAACCTACGTCAACTGATCGATGTGATTGATAATATTTCTTTATCGAATTTAGTACAGTTTGATTGTACTCGCCACTTGGTGTAGCGAAATCTATCGCAACGTCGGTACCAAATAGTGAACGTAATGTGGACTGTGAATTGCTCAACTCCTGAGTTAATTTTGTCGAACTTAACGTCGTTAATATTGGATGAGTCACAGTGTGTGATCCTAGCTCGCTTCCTTGTGTTTTAAAGGCCGCCGCCATTGCCGTCGTCATATAGCCAGATGTATTTAGTAGTCCTGATACTAGGTATTGGGTTGATACGAAGCCATATTGTTTTAGTATAGGTAAACCATTGTTGTATGTTGATGCAAGACCATCATCAAATGTCAGGCTAACAATCGGTCGACTATAGCCTACTGGGGCTTGTGCAATTATGCTGTAGTCATCAACTTGTAGCCAACCGTTGCTTGATATCAGCATAAATACCGTTGCCGAAGTTGCACCCTGTGGTAAATAAAATGTCGTACTAAAGTTTGTCCAGGTTGTCGATGAGTTTGCGGCAGGAAGCGGGCGTGCGATCGTCATATACTGATCATTACCGCTAGCGTCCGTGTACATAACGACAGTTCGTGGCTGTGTGTTGGTTTTGTACCAAACTGAAAAGGCGTACTGCTTACCATCGCTTATGTTAGTTATCGGTGTAAAATACCATTTCGCGTCACCGCTTACATATTTACTAATTGTTACTTTTGCACTTCTTGTGCCGCTGTGCCCATCGGTCTTTATGTATGCAAAGGTTGAAGTGTTTGTACCCCATTTATCGTGTTGCCAGCCATTTGGCATAGCTCCATTTGATGATGTTTCAAGTGATGGATTAGGTACAAGATTGCTTGTTACTGGTGGGGGTGTTGGTGCTACGGTTAGCGATAAACTGACATCGTCGATTGTTAAACTGCCGTTTTTATCCAGCAGATGATATATAACGACGCTTTTTGCCGTTGACGGTGCTACAAAGTCCGTAGAGTATAATGCCCAGCTGCTCGAAGCTGCGACGGCTGGTAATTCAACATAACTAGTTACATTACTGGCATCGGTAAAGGCTGCAACGACGCGTGTTGCGACATTTGATATATAGTAATCGCTATAAGTGTATGCAGCGCTAGGTGTAATTGATACTGGATCGGCGTACCATTTGGCGTCACCGCTTACGTAATTACTTACATTTACCGTTGCGCTCATACTGCCGGTATGAGCCGTAGAAGATGAATAACTAAATGCACTCGTGTTCGTACCCCAACCGCCCTGACTCCAGTTTGCCGGTTGTCCATTAGTTGATGTTTCGAAAGAAGGATTTAGGATAAGATTAGTGGTAGCGGCGGAGGCTGGTCGGGCAAATGTAATAAAACTAAAGATTGATAATGCAATGACTGATGCTACAAACAATAATTTTTTCATAATATTCTCCCAATAATATTCTATTATACAAGTAATTAACAATCTTGTCTATAATAGTTGTTTATAGGTATAAGTACTACAAATTGACTTTTACAGACAAATATGATACAATAGTAATACTTTGTTGAATATATATTCCAAAGTACATTAACAAGCAGGTATAGATAACGAGATGAGACACAAGGCTATTTATATAACTTTATGTCTCATCTCGTCTGATAAGAGAATCTAACCCGAAGGACAAATCATGGAAGCTCCAACGAACACGCTTAAGGTTTCAAAGCTCGATATCGTTATGTTGATTCTGCTTCTGATGGGAATTAGCTGGACTGCCGGAGTATCGTTCTATATTGTCATGAGTGGTGACTACTACCACTCTGTGGGCTTTCCATTCTTCGTAGTTCTACTCATTCTTGCAACTGGAGTATCAAGCATCGGTCCCGTGATGATGATGCGCTATGTGTACAAGGTGGGTTACAGCGATGGTTACGATGACGGACTTGTTGAGGGTCTTCATCCTTCCGTGCCGGAGCATCCCGAAGGTAGCATGAAAACCCTCGAATAAGACTCTTGTGCGATGCGGCGGACCGTGTAGAAGTCAGGGCGCAAGCTCTAGCAACTATCTCGGTCCGCCACGCGGTTCTATCTCACTATATCTATACCCTGCTTGTCTCTTCGTCTACAAATTAAATTGTTGTACTGATGAGCTCTAAAGAGCGAAACGAATTAATTTAGCGAGTCTATAATTGTCACCACGTCATCATTTGTAAAGTCTTTGATATCTTTACCTGTTTTTGATAAATACTGATCAACTAGCCATGCACCGGTTTTATATAGCTTCCACCTAATATCGTCAGATTTGTCATAAAAAGCGAATAATCTGTATTCGTCATAACTAATAACGCCATTGTCTTTTATAAAATTAAGCCATTCATTAAGTTGTGATTTTGAATGATGTCGATAATCGCCGTATAGATCTTTTGCGATTGAGTTTGCATACATGATCTCGAATACCGTGGCCGAACCTTCCTGTAATGCGTTCTCGATTAAATAAAAGGGGCCGGTTTGACCGGTATAATTATGAGCTATATGAAATGCTTCGTGAAAGACTGTCGCTTTTATCTGACTTCGCAACATGTCAAGATTTGTCGCTTTTGGGTCTAATGCTATGCTAATTATTTCTGGCGAGTATGCATACCCACCCGTATACATGCCGTGTATGATACCATCGGACATAAAATATATCTTAATATCTTTTGGTAAGGTCGGAAGCAGCTTTCGTACTTCCTGGTAGTATTTCTTTATATCAGGTTCAAATTGCTGCTCGAAGTCCTTGTTTATATAATTGATGAACTTTAACATGCGTATTATTCGTTATTATCGTCCAAGTTTACCTTAATAGTGACATTTGAAGGGCCGGCATTTGGACTTGTCGTAATATCGCTCGTAGTTTGACCCATTTGGTTCCTATTAAAGAACTCATCGTCACGCGCCTTGCTTGTGACCGAGATTCGCAAGTATTCGTTATTAGGTGATTTATAGATATACATAAAACTGGCGCCACCTGGGTATGGTTCCTGATAGAATTTAAAGTCGGTACCTGCAACGGCTTGCTTTAGCTCGGCGACAGTGGTGTCGACATTAGCCGCTCGTATATATGATCGTTGCGACGAATAGCTTCGACTTGAATCCCAGCTATATATTCGTTTGTCGCCAAAAATCGACTCATTTGTCAAAGTGTATTTGCTATTATCAATTTTCAAGCTATCAAATATTGCGACAATTCTATCCTTGCGCATACTAGTATTTATTGCTGGAATAGTATAGATACCTATAACAGCAGCTACAGCTATAATCGCCGTACCGATTGAAGCAATCTTTATGAACTTATTCTTGTTTTTAGCAGTGAGTTTTCTGGGTTTTTTAGACATTATACATAAACATTATCACCTTGTATCGATACTGTAAATGATGCCGAATTAGGTAAACTCTAAAGTATACTTAGACTATGAAACCCTATGTAGTGTTAATCCGCGGTATCAATGTTGGTGGCAAGAATAAAATATCAATGAGCCAGCTAAAGATTAGCTTGGAAAAGTTAGGCTTTTTGCATGTGTCTACCTATATCGCAAGTGGCAATGTAATTCTAAAATCGGATAAGCCAGTGTCCGATATTAAGACTTTGATCGAACAGATGCTTCCAAAAGTTTTTAAGCTTGATAGCGAGCTGATTAAAGTATTGGTTTTATCGTCTACGCAGATCAAAAATGTTATAGGCAACAAGCCAGAGGGATTCGGCGAACAGTCAGGAAAATATCACAGCGACGTCATCTTTTTAATCGATATTGATGCGAAAGAAGCGTTCAAAGTCTTTAACCCAAAAGAAGGCGTCGATAAAATATGGATTGGTGGCGGCGTTATATATTCGCAGCGTCTAAGTATGCTTCGTACCAAAAGCCGCCTAAATCGTATTATGGTATCCCCTGCTTATCAGTCACTGACGATTCGCAATTGGAATACAACTTTAAAGCTATTGGCTTTAATAACAGATGGAACGTATAATACTGTAATATGACATCTATCACACACTTTCTAACAAAATACGCAAAAACCACTGTAATACTTGGCGTAATACTTTTGCTTGGCGCGGGTATTTACGGTTCGGGCTTATTTAAAACGTTAAAAAGTGGCGATAATTTCTATGCGAACAATACGCAATCACAAGCTGCCCAGGATAAACTTCTTCAACTGTACGGTAAGAGTGATACTAACGCCGTAATTGTCTTACTTGAAAAAAAGCCGGGCGTCAGTATCGATATCAAGAGTTCCGTCGCAGCTACTGAAGCGAACCGCATACTGAAAAACTTAGATATAAACGCTACCCAAAGTTACTATTCAACTCACCAGGACTCATTTATATCGACTGACAGTTCAACAACTTTTGCCGTAGTTAATCTTAGTGGTAGCGATGACAATGCTAAATATACCCAAGCTACAGAATTTGCCAAAAATACAAAAAGTGACGTGTTTAACATATCAATCGGTGGCGGCTTAGTTGGAAGAAACCAAACTCAGGATCAGGTTAAAGTTGACTTAACGCGAGCCGAACTTATAAGTTTGCCTATATTAGCAATTCTACTGTTTTTGTTCTTTAGAAGTCCTGTCGCAGCTGCTTTGCCACTCAGTATGAGTATTTTGACGATTGCAGGTGGACTGGCTGTTGCGCGCCTAGTAGATACTTTAGTTGTGGTTGATACATATTCACTTAATGTCATTACTATTTTGGGAGTCGGTCTTTCAATTGACTACTGCTTACTAGCGGTTAATCGATTCCGCGAAGAATTGGCTCGTGGTGAGACAGTTGAAATGGCGGTCACTAGAACTGCCAGGACAGCTGGTCGGACAATATTTTTTAGCGGACTAACTGTTGCTATTTGTTTGCTTGCGCTACTACTCTTCCCTGTTGGTTTTATGCATAGTGTCGCGATTGGTGGAGCGGCGGCGGTCGGTGTTGCGGTAATCATTTCAACACTTTTGCTGCCTTCGGCACTTCGTTTGGTTGGTAAAAATATCGATAAATGGCATATTGGTAAAAAGAAAGTCGCTACACGCAATAACTGGGGACGCGCGGCAACGTTTGTGACTCGTCATCCAATCTTTTCAATTATTTCAGGACTTATGATAATTGGTCTATTTGTCTGGCCAGTATTCTCATTTAAAACTGAAGTTTTCGATTGGCATGTACTACCTAACAACCAAAGTGCTTATCATGTCGGCCAGGTTTTACAAGATAGGTTCACGACAAATACGCCGTCGATTACAATTTTAGCTAACTTTGGACACGTGCCAACACCAGCGGAAATTTGTACTTTAACAAATGAAGTCAAAGCTGTCGTTGACGTTAAGGCAGTCGATACTGCCTATGCTCAAATTGGCGACCTATCTTCGTGTAATTCGGCTGGTTTAGCACTGGCGGCAATAGCTCATCAATCACCTCAAACTTTGCAATATATTGAAGGATATGCGGCCAAATATATCAAAGATACATACGTGCGTGTTGATGTGACGTCCAAATATGATGTATCGGATAATCGAACCTTTACGCTGGCTGAAACGTTACGTTCTGATAAGTTTACCGGCGTAGCAACCGAAGTTACCGGCACGTCAATGCTATCGAAGGATACACTTGATGCCTACACGAAATGGTTACCGATAGTTGGTGGAATTATTGCTTTGGCGATGGTTATTATTCTAAGTCTATTGCTGGGATCGTTTGTAATACCGTTTCAGGCAATAATCATCAACTCGTTGTCGCTACTTATCGCACTTGGTGTGCTTGTCGTGGTGTTTCAATTTGGTTGGGGCGCGTCGCTACTGCATACTGTTATAACCGGTGGCTTTGAGCCATCTATCCCGATTCTAGCGGTTGTTATGGCTTTTGGGTTATCGATGGACTACGCTGTATTTTTATATAGCCGAATTCATGAAGTTTATGACTTAAAAAACGATGTTACGATATCGATTGTTGAAGGTGTATCAAAGACCGGCCCTATTATTAGCGCCGCCGCTGTTTTGATGTTTGTTGTCGTCTCGGCCTTTGGCTTATCGCACGTCGTGCTTATCCAGCAAATTGGCGTCGGGCTTGGTATAGCGGTGCTTGTTGATGCTTTCTTTGTCCGTATCTTCTTTGTACCAGCCGTCATGAAGTTATTCGGCCGCTTCAGTTGGGCCGCTCCGAAATGGCTTAAAAAGATAACTATCAAGCACGAATAGCCTAGTATTCGAGTGTAGAGCCGAAGCCTACGATACTAAGCGTTTGGTCGTCTGGATTCTTTGAGTCGACAGCTTGTAAACTGTATAGCGTATCAAACGTACCTATGTTATTGAGGAAGTTAGAAAACGCTTGACGACCAAGGCTTCTAGTAACGGTTATAATGTGCTGGTTAAGTAAATCACCGTATTCAAAACGCAGTCTATCGTAGGTGCGCGGGTCAGCGCAAATCACTTTTAAATAATCCGTCATGTCGTCGAACGACTTCATTTCTATGCCCTGTGTTGAAAGTTTGTCGTACCCAACCTTTACAAGTCCGCCCATGAACAATCTAAGGCTTTCGAGTGTAGCCTGAATTTCAGGAGGGGTTTCATATAACTTGGTTCCAGTTCTTACTATTATTTTTTCTGTTCCAATATGAGAAGGGCCGCTTAACCTGTTAGTAATTCCAGCTCCAATGTCATCCATTTCGTTTCTAGGCATGGTATTTATTTTATATATTTGATTCATTAATACAAGCTAAACGGATTAGTTTCTAACATTAAGGACTTATAGAAATGAAATCCCCGCTGGCTGCGGGGCTCATTTGGAGCTGCGGCCAACGGGGCTGTCTGAAACAAGATGGGTCAAACAAGATCTTTAAGCACAGAGTTTCCTTAGTGTTTAAAGAATCGCTTGAGTGTAGACCATACTGATGTCTTGGCGACAATCGCACCGGTGTTGTTGTCGGATACCCACCCGCCGTTGGCTATGTTGGTTGATACGGCAAACGTATACCCTGGAAATGCGATGTTTAGGGCCGCCTTGATCTTCATGGCGGCATCCTTGATTTTTGAATGTTTACCCCTGTAGTTGTAGACGCAGACGTCAATAATGCTGTGGGTCTGCAGCCCGGCGACAGTCATTTGCATATACTGTAAGCCATCAGGGTCTGGCCAACAGAGGTCGCCTTTGATGACTTGGGTAATGATCTCTTCGCAGGCTGGCCGCAGTCGCTCAAGATCGTTGGTATTAAAGTACGGGACTACATTGGCCTGTACTACAATCATGTTCTTCCTCGTCCCTTGTTGTTGGTCGGTACTCGCGATTCCGCGCTTCATTTCCATTTCAGAACTGAGAGTACTATATAACAAAAACTTAGAACTAACAATATGAATTAATGAGAATAGCTATTCGGCTTGGGACAGGTATCGGAATTTGCCGTAAAGGCATGAACTCGCTTATACTAATAGTGAATGAATCTGTGGAATATAGTAGTTTACAAGCGCGGGGTTAGCCACAGAGGCTTTACGATTATTGATCTATTGATTGTCATTATCGTTATAGGAATACTTGCGACAGTGGCGATTGTTTCGTATAACGGTATTCAACAACAGGCTCAGAACGTTCGTCGTCTTGATGATATTGATAAGGTTGCAAGTTCGTTGGAATTATATGCAAAAAATAATAATGGGCAATATCCCGCGACTACTAATAACGATAAAGCCAACTGGAAGTCTGTCGACGTAAGAACAGACAGTAATTGTTTTAACGGATCATCTCAGGCCGACTGGGTGCCTAGCATTGATTCGTTGCCTCAAAGTACGCCTAATACCGGTATTTCCGCGGGTGTGAATGGTGAATCGGGCTGCTATCTCTACGCAAGTAACGGTAGTGAATATGTACTCTCGGCGTGGAATATGGTTTCCTCGC
>JAJXYZ010000019.1 GCA_021780305.1 bacterium
ACCAACCTACAGCTTTACCTGACTAATACGCTGCGCGATATTGACACGCCGCTAAAAAATGAAAAAATTGATCCTGCAAAATTAGACAAGACCATTGTTACTAGCGAAGCGGCCACTGATATGATTAATCGACTAGAAAATGGTCGACTTAATGCAGTTTTCGACCGAACGTATGCCCGCGAAATGGCCTATCAGCTGGATTCAATCATTGCATTACTTGACCAAGTCGAGTCGTCGACAGGTAGTCAAAGTCTAAAAAGCTTCATCGACAGTGCTCGAACAAATCTTCAACCGACACAAAAAGCCTTTTCCGATTTCAATGCCACAAACGGCTAATCTTCAGACCCACCGGCCAAATTATAGCTCATATGTATCAAACTTCTCAGTTCGTCGTCTGGCACTTGTCCAGTCAGAATAATCGTGTTCCAGTGCTTTTTACTAAGATGATAACCCGGTAAAACCGTCTCATAAGTCTGGCGCAGTAACTCGGCTAGCTGTGGATCACATTTTAAACTAATCCGTAACGGCTTTGATGTATCAGCAATCAAAGCAAACATCTTGCCGCCACCCGTTTCAGCGTGACCAATCTTATAGACCGACGTATCCTCCCCGAACGGAAAATCTAGCCAAGTATTTGGGAATGATAACAGGAAGTCGTGCAGTTCTTTGTGGGTTAACATAGTTATAGTCTACAGGCTACTATATGGCGCGTCCAGCTTAGTCATACTACTCGACCAATTTAATCTCTTTAATATATCAGTGGTCTGCGCAGCCGTAGCTGGTTTGGTAATTTTTCCAGAGTCATTTGTTCCAACAACGCCAAACTTATAAGTGGCCGGCAGTTTATCCAGCGCGGCCTGCTCGACCTGTGCTAAACAATCATCATGATACTTCCCGCAAGTCTCACCAATCGCGAGCCATTTGTCGAGCTGCTTGTCATCTTTTGCCGTAATATTCATAACAACATTAATGGCAGCCGAGCGTGTAACCTCTGCTGTATCTTGCTGATCAAACATAAAGTTGCCCATTGAGTAAACAATCAAATGCCCTTTATAAACTTCGGTATTTTGTATCCAGTGCGGATGGTCACCCAGCACCACATCGGCACCATTATCAATCATTGACCGATAGACTGAGGTTTTTAATTGGTCGGGCGCCGGTTGATACTCAACACCCATGTGTGGCATAGCAATAACGGGCATATATTTAGCGTACTGTTGCATCAAAGCTAGCGATTCAGCTGGTGGAATCTTAAATACACCATGATAGCCGCACATCGCGACCGGCAACTTTCCTTTAACGGTCGAGTTGTCACTTTTTGTAACCGTCACAGGCATCGCGATTACATCGCAAATATCACTAAGTTGATACGGATCATAATGGCCAAAATATTGAATATTGTTTTTATCGAGTTGATTTTGAGTTTCGGTAAAGCCAGCTACGCCTTGATTGTCGGTATGGTTATTGGCGAGCGTCACGACCGTAAACCACTTAGCTGCCTCGGGCAAGTAATCTGGTGAGCAGTTAAAACTAAGTGTTGCATCCATTTCGGCGGATGGTATATCTACGCCGGCTACCGTTGGACACTCCAGTCCAGTAATCCAGGCATCGTATTGGCTACGATTAAATTCGTTCAGTCGCGAAAATGGATAAGCGGTCTTTAGGCTACTAGCCATCGACCAGTCGTTAATATATCGACCCCAAAACGTATTGCCCATAAAGAGCATATTGGAGCTAACCTGGCTGGTGCTTGGCACTGGCTTGACGTTAGTTGTCGACGCAGACTGGCTGACAGCTGGTTGATTTTTCGTGTTATGCCAATAAATATACGCCAGGGCTAGGCCAATAATTACAACTAGTGTGGCGACAATCAAAATAACCAATCGTCGACGATGTCGCCTATGTTCCACTATCTGCATAACTAATCTCCTGATTTAGAGTTTAACTTTGGACAAATAATACTGTAGCTCCATAATACTACCGCGGATGTCGCCAAGCGCTCGATGATCTTGTGGTTTCGCAAACTTCTTTTTAAACTTCGCTTCAAACACAACTTTCCAAGCGCTAACGTCTAGCATTCGGTAGTGCAACTTAGCGTCAACGCGCGGCCACAAAGCAGTAATAAAGCGACGGTCCATGTGAATTGAGTTGCCCGCTAGCAGAACCGGCTGATCTTTGGCAAAATTCTTATTGATAAAAGCCAGTAACTTCGCTTCAGCCTTTGATTGGCTAATCTCACTTTGACGCGACTTTTCAGTTAGGCCACTAGCACCGTGTTGATCGATACACCACTGATTCATCGTTTCTAGAACTTTGTCAGATTGATGGACGATTGTTTCAAACGTTGCGATTTCTTTAAAATCCCAATCTGTTACAATCGCTGCAACTTCTAAAATAACATCGCGACTAGCATCAAGGCCGGTCATTTCTAAATCAACCCACAATATCCTACCATTGCTTTTGGTATTTTTTTTGATCATCACTTGTCGGCTTTCTGTTTATCAATCCGGTCAAGTTTTGTCACGCGGATTAACCAATATATAACCAAAGCAGTTACAACCAGTGTAATTAACGACGACACGACCGCTCCCCAGCTAAAGACCAGACCCCCTCGTCCACCACTACCGGGTGCCACTACCACCCATTTGAGCTGAGCCAAATCAATGCCACCAATCAAAAAACCGACAATCGGGCTAATCAAACCGTCAACAATCTGCTTAACAGACGCGCCAGCCGCTGTACCGAGCGCTAGACCAACCGCTAAACCAATCACACCTTGCTCACGAATAAAATCCAAAAATGCAATTAAATGCGACTTACCAACTTTGGCAATTTCAGCACCGCCTATTTTCGCGGCTGCTAGCTCTTTCATCAATAGTGCTTTTTCGGCACGTGACAACTTTGAAAATGTCGTGTTTTTATCGTCCTTGGTGTTTTTGACTCCTGCCATATAATCTCCTATTTCTTACATCTTTGCGGGCACTTCAATGCCTAGTATTCCCAGGCCATTTTTCAGCACAAAACCTACTTTTTTCAGCAACTCAAGACGTGCCTGTTTTTGGTCTGACTCGGACTCATTAATCCGCGTCGTTTCGTAATATCGATTAAGATCGCGAGCTAGTTCATATAAAAAGCTAGCGACTTTATGCGGTTCCAAATCTCGTGCCGCCAGTTTTACCACCTCAGGGTATTCCAATAGTCGCATGATAATCGCTTTTTCAGCTTCGAAATCATAATCTGAGAGATTAGCCTCAACTGTTTTATTATTTTGTAAAATTTTGTTCACACGCACGGCGGCATATTGAATGTATGGTCCACTAAAGCCACTTAAGGCAAAAATTGAATCCCAGTCGAACAAAATATTAGTCCGACGATCAGCTGCAAAGTCACTAAATTTGATTGCTCCTAGCGCAATTTTCTTAACGTCCTCATCACTAACCTCACGATCGGCAGTCAGCTGTTTGGCGCGCGCTTCAGCTTGATTAAGCAACTCGTCCATTAAAATGACACCTTTGCGGCTACTCATTTTCTCGCGCTTGCCATCGTCATTTTTTTGATCAATCGTACCAAACCATAGATGATAAAGTTCAGTCTTAACACCTAGTTTCTTCGCCATAGCGAATAATTGCGTAAAATAAAATTGTTGTTCAGCGCCGACACAATAAATAACCTT
>JAJXYZ010000002.1 GCA_021780305.1 bacterium
TAGGGCAGCGAGCAACAAGTCGCCTAAATCCACATAAGCAGCCTTGGCGCGCTCAAACTTGTAAAGTCCAATTAATCGTTGCAAAACATCCTTACGCTCACCGACGTGCCAGGCTCGGCTATAGGGCACACGACAGGTGTTACACAGTCCGGTCGCACCACAGGGTCTCAAACACTCTAAACATAGGCTTTTTGTCTCAAAATCGATGTTATATTTACAATCATCACATAATAGCGAGCCGCTTTTACCACACGAACAACAGTGGTGCGGAGCTACAAATGAGAGCAGTCTATCTATCATTGTGTTTTTTACGTTTAAACGTCCTGTTTGGTTGATTATACTGCATATGTTGGTTATAATGTGAGAGACTATTTGTCAATAGAGCCTAGAGAAAGTGGAGGATATCATGGCCCGTAAGCAAAACGATGATTTATTGATTGAGGACGAGCTGGCAGCAGCTTTCCTTAATGACGACGAACTAACAACAAACGATAACCCAGCCGCTGTAGTTACTACAGAAGAAGCTTGGTCAGAGAGCGAAGACGACCTACCTGGTCAACTTGCACTTGATGTCTACGAGACTGACGAAAAGCTAGTCGTAAAGGCCCGCACAGCTGGTGTTAACAAAGAGGAGCTAGACGTTAGTATTAGTGACGGCATCCTAACTATTAGCGGTACGCTAAGTAGTGGTGACGAAACTGACGCAACTAACTGGCACATTCAGGAATGCTACTGGGGCGAGTTCAGCCGAACACTGGCACTACCAGTTAACGTCAAAGAAGATGAAGTAGAAGCTATCCTAAAAGACGGCGTTCTAACCATCAGCTTTAGCAAGGTAAAACAAGAGCAAGCCAAAAAGATCCAGGTTCTTTAATACAAAAACCGATCAATTAAATACAGCCCTTATTGGGGGCTGTATTTTTTTATCTTAAATATAAATCTCAATCCTTACTTTCACCTCGGAAAGTAACAAACGAGCTTCTTTTGGGCTGTAAAAGAAGCAAAACCGCTGGGGTGGCTTCACTGATCGCAGGTTGGACTTCGTAAGCTTGTACTTGGAACTCTGCGGAAACTCGCGCCTGACATATGCTGTCAGGGCTCAGACAGTCCTCGGGTTGCCAGGTACAAGACTTACTAAGTCCATCCGGACAGTTGCAGATACCCCAGACCCCGTTGGGTGCGGATTGAAGCGAGGGCTAAACAATAACCAACGTAATACAGCTGTAAAGCCGCGCGTCTAACTACTACGACAACCAATCTACAGCCAGAGTTCGACAAGACGTCGGGACTCTTGTTCGAACCCGGCGCGAAGCCTGGTTGGAGTAGTGGTTGGGCGCATGGGCGAGGAATAAGATATATTAAAATAACCCGGACAAACGCCGGGCTATTTATCGACGTGAAACTATTGTTACTTAGTAAGGCTGCTAAGTACCCAGTTGACGATTGCGTAGGCCAAAAAGGCGATAACCAAACCAACTAGGGCATACATAATTGTGTTTTTAGCTGCAGTAACTTGTGCGGCTGTACCATTTGATACAGTGTAGCGAATACCACCAACAATCAGCATAACAACGCTCAGAGCACCAATGACGTAAAGTAGGGTATTAATAATTGTAGTAAAAATACCGCCCGTACCAAACAACTGGGCCTGTGAACCGTTACCACTTGCACAGTCAACACCGGCAGCAGCACTGTTAGCATCAGAACACGAAGCCGTAGAGGCTGCTGCTGATACGGTTGATGTGACTGGCGTAAATAGAGCCAATCCTAGGGCTAGTGCTGGCACCGCAAGCAGGCCGGCGATCGCTGTTTTTATTGTTTTGTTCATTATTTTATTTCCTTTCTTAAGAAACTTCTATATTAATGTTATATCAGATTAGGCTCTGTTTGTTAATACCTTATCCAAAGATATGTAGCACCCAGTTAACTATTGCGTAGGCCAAAAACGCCACGACCAAACCAACTAGGGCATAAGTAATGGTATTTTTAGCTTTTGTGACATTGGACTGATCACCGGTCGATACCGTATACATAATACCACCGATGATAATCACGATAACGGACACGATCCCAACAAAGAAGAGTAGCGTGTTCACGACAGTTTTAATGAGTGGCTGAACCGAATCAGACGTACCTTTACATACGGCACTCGTTGAACCAGGCGTACACGGCTGAAAAACATCCACAGCGCTAGCCGCGGTCGGTACAAACAGTACACCGACACCCAGTACTAACGCGATTGTAGCGATAATTTGATTAATCTTTTTCATTTAAAACCTTCCTATTACATATTGCGTAATGACAAATGCCGACAAAACCACTATCAGTCCAATGACCGAGTAGAGGATGGCGTTACGCGCCTTGGCGATGGCCGATGGATTACTACCCGATACCGTGAATGAAAAGCCTGCGATAATAATAACAATCACCGCTACCGTTCCAGCTAGAAAGTATACTAAGTTGAGCACATTATGAAACACGCTGTCGCCAGATATTGCTGGTACATTAATACTACCGGCCGAAATACTGACAGCGACCCGATTTAAAACATTCATCATTTAATTATACCCATTATTAAGTTAACAATTGCGACTGATCCGATTGATATAACCAGTCCAATTACGGCATTCAAAATAGTTTTGCGAGCCTTGGCGTTGCTATCGGGCGAACCATTACTAGTAATCATCGAGAAGCCACCATACAGAATAAAGCCAACGGCAATATATCCGACCACCTGTAGTGCAATGTCAATCAAGTTCAAAACAATACGCCAGATAAAGTTAGATAGGCCGTTGTTCGTGCCGTTTGTGGCAGTATTAAGCGCCGACGGATCAACAATATTACAGTCGGTGTCACTTACCGTTAGACCGTCATACCAAACAGGGAAGGTTAGGATTTTTTGAGCCGACGTACAGGTGTGATATGTAACCGCCCAAGTTGTCCCCGAAGTCGTTAGTGTCACGACACTACCACCTACAAAAACTGCAAATACACCAGCGAGCACCCACGACGATACCTTGTTTATATAACTCATGGTTTTAATAATCCTCCAGGGATAATAAAGTTCAGTAGTGCAAACATTAAGGCATAAGCTAGCACACCAATCACGACGTTAGTGATAATACCGCGCGCCTTTTTAATACCCTCTGGGCTGCCGCCAGCACTGGTATAGAGGATTGCGCCATAGACAATCCCGCCAACCGCCAACACGCCAACGCCGGCAGTTAATATATTAATTATCATAAGCAGCAGGCCCCATACGCCAGAACTCTCAACGGACGCACTTGGATCGCTACCACCAATACACTTGCCGTAGTCGTGTTTATACTTATCTGTATAAGCTTTTATGCTGGCTGGGTCTGTAGGCTTAGTCCCCTCAAAAGGATCTTCGCCACTGGGACATGACCCGGTTTGGCTGCAGCTAATAATACTGGTCGTAACACCTCCACACGTCGCCGCATAAGATGGTGTTGCTACAAGAGAGGTAAAACCTACTAGCGCAGCAAGGCTTATTATAGAAGTTTTGATTGTTTGTTTTATATTCATAACTATCTATAAAATACGACAAATACACCATAATGGCAAGTGTTTTATCATCTTGCTATTGCTTTTTCATCCAATATAGTGT
>JAJXYZ010000063.1 GCA_021780305.1 bacterium
CATCCAAGGTAACGTTACCTTGTGCTGTTAAAGCCGTAATAGTAACCTGATTAGTTGCTGGCGCAGTCGAGTTTATTGTTGCATTAGCTGCAGTCTTTAAAGCACTAATTGTAAAATTGTAGGTACCTGTTGAACCCTGTGCTGTTAATCCAGCAAAGGCGTTTCCAGTGGTATTAGTAAGCGATGTGGCGACTGAAGGATAAGGCGTTGTCGTTGCAGTACTATCGAATACAATCGAGTCACCGTCAAGTGGCACAGCTCCGGTACTCCAGTTAGTAGCTGTACTAAATGATGTGTCGGTTGTACCGTGCCATGTATTTGTTGTCGCTGCATACGTACCAGTCACAGGCACAAGTGTGAGCGCCAGCGCCGACGCGAATGCCGCGAAAAGACTAGTTGATTTCTTGTTTATCTTCATTTTTGTGTCTCCTTAGAGTAAGACTTTGTTTTTCTTAGTTTTTGTTTAGCTTACGCTCTGCGTTTACATTACTATTATTATTATATTGTGGTCAATAGGCATATATTGTGATTATTACATCGTTGTGGATAAGTCTACCACTGCAACCCAGTGCTTGGAACAGACGTTACTTCACCGCTAGGGGTTGCAGCCGGTATTACAGGCGTTGAATCTGGCGTCGTAGGCGTTGTTGCTGCCGCTGAAGATTGCGTAGTTGTATCGGGCATCGTCGTAACCGCCGGCGAACTTGCGGTTGTCGATCCTGTAGTTGTGTCACTCGTTGCGGCCGTGCTGGTAGATGTTTCAGTAAAGCCAGGTTGTTTTGCGGCTGGGGTTGGCGACGCCGTTACTGGTACATCCTGAGTCTTAGGGGGCGAAATAATGTTGTTATATATTAAGTAGCCTCCGACCGACAATATGACAATAGCCAACACAATCGCGGATACTATCAATATCGGCTTTTTATTAATACCGCTTAGCCCAGATTTACGGACTGGTTGCTTATTAATAATAATATCGGCTTGTGGTGCTGTACTATTAAAATAATTCGACAATCCAGGATCAACCGCTGCCGTTTGCGCAAATGGCTCTGTCACATAACTATCAATCGTGTTTACCGGTGTCGCTACCGTAGATTGATTTACGACGGTATTTTCAATCTCTTGAAGTTTGTGGTCGTTAGCTGATTGCGTCGCCGCCACTGAGGCCGCTAGTTGTCCGTCGACGGCTGGGGTTGGTTCAACAAAAGCCTCAACTGGCGACGCGGCAATCGGAGTTGACGGCACCGGTGCTATAACTGGCTGAATTAACTGACTAGATGGCGGCATTGGTAATGGTGAAGCTATCGGCTCGGCAGCAATCGGAATTGGCTCAGGGTTCGGTAACGTAACGGGCGCCGGTGGCATCGATGTAGGCGTCCGGACAAACTCAATACCCTTAACTAAAGGCTGAGGAATATCGGCAATCGTATTAGTCGGACCAGGTTCGTAGACTGGCGTTAACTGTGAAAACTGCGGTTGAGCGCTTAACGGCGGCATCACCGGAGGTGCCGCAGATAAAGGACCAACTATCGAACCATCCATACACTAATTCTTTCTGAATATGTTTATATTTTTCGCGTTCTGCTTACGCTCTGATGATATCGTACTACCCTTACTTATATAGAGTCAAGAAGGTTATGCCAGAATATTTATAAATTCCTGTAAGAAACCTGTGTATTGCCTAGTTCAAAACCACAAATAATTGCCATGCTAGACTGATGTCATGGCGTTTAATCATTATGCAAAAATTAAGGCAATTCTGATGCTTCAAACACCAGGTTGGTATATTAAAATTATCCATGAGCCAACTGCTTCAAAAAAATTTAATGGTGAAGTTCGCAAATATGATCATTACTACCGAATGTATGATTATCAGAATCAGCCAATAAAATATTGTAAGTTTCAGCAACTGGATCGCTTATCAAACATACTACAGATCCCAGCCGCAGAGCTGCCAGTATTTGAATAAATGATTAGTTGTATAGTTTTTTTACGACCGTTAATCGACATACTTGGCAACTCGACCAGTAAGCTCGTCTTTGAGACTATCTCGATTTTCTAATGTAACTTGGATAATCTCCACATCTTCTCGTTTTCGCAGCTTTTCAGTAAATTCATCACTATAAACGCTCGATAGAGTGCCTATTAGTGGGTTTGGTTTTTCGAGATACTCACTAACAAGAGCCTTGAATGAATCAGAATATAATTCCATCTGCCCCACTTCATCAATATAAATAAGTCTACCCGGCTCTATATCCGGCAGGTTAGCAATAAATTTATTGAGTTCATCGATATTGACACCGTATCTAGAGACGCGAACCTCACTCGTCGAATTAACATCGCAAAGTACTATCTTATCGCCGGCTGATGAAATCATGTTGAAACTCGTGCGAACACCGTCGGTTCGCACTTCTTTTGTAATAAAGCCTTGTTTATTTTCCACGCCATCAATCACGGCAGCAATAAGTGTTGATTTTCCAACTCTTGGTTCACCTGTTAAAAATATTTTCATCTTGAAATAATTATAACTTATCAATAGGAGCTATAATATTCAATTAACAAGTTGTAGAATCTGTGCAATCGTTTTATTCGTATTCTCAAACAAGATTGTGCGCATACCAAGACTCGCGGCCCCTTTGATATGTTCGGGCTTATCATCAATGAAAATAATCTCTTCTGGCTCTACTTTTAATTCATTTAATGCCAATTCGAAAATTTCTTTCTGCGGCTTCGCTAATTCCACCTGCCAAGAATAGATAATAGGCTCAAAACCACCTTCTCTATTGATCCCCATTCGTGCATGCTCTGGTGCATAAATCGCAATAGTATTTGATAAAACAGCCGTCTTAATACCACTTAACCTTATCCCATCAAGAAAATTAAGAAATTGAGTATTAGGCCGCCTTTGTTTGCCATACGCTCTTGCAAAGTAAGAAAAAATATCTTTAGGTGCGTCATAACCTAAATCTATTTTAAGGTTAGCGACGAACTCATTTTCGGGAATATATTTTATATCCATAATGGAGTAGTGAGCTTTGTTGATTTCTTTCGCCAGTTCAATACCAACATTCAATTCATCAACCAATAATTCATTAAATGTCTTGTCATTCTCTTCATTCCTCGCAAGAAGCACATCACCAATATCCAAGATTAACCATTTAATCATGCATTTATCTTACCAAACAAAAAGCATATTCCTTATATGTGGGTTTATTTAGCGCTGGCGACTGGACATCGGCTAAGGCCTCCTCCGTTTGCTTATAAAAATATGTAAACACATTTTTATTTCACTACACTACGCCGAACCAGTAACTACCGCCAGACAAGCTGGCGAGTTACTGGTTCAAATCAGACGCAAGACAATAAAAAATGCCAGACCAAATGGTCTGACAATTTTTATGGCTCCGGCGACTGGACTCGAACCAGTAACCTCGAAGTTAACAGCTTCTTGCTCCACCATTGAGCTACGCCGGAATACAAGGGCTATTATAACCTTACCCCCGTAGTATAGTCAACGTTATTGTATAGGCTAGACTATCAATTTAACGGTTAAGGTCGGCTAGCCTAGTTTTCATCGACAAATGAGCATCATTTAAGCCGAGGACTTTTAAGGCGCCAATAAGTACATATAGCTCGTCCAACGTGGTCTCATCTTTCATCTGTGCATAGGCATCAAACCGGGTTGTAATGGCATCAATCAGCCACTTTTCTTGACTTGGCGTAGCCGTTTTTCGCACCGGCGAATCGACATGAGTTGTCACAACCGTTAATGATCTGGCAGAGTTATCACTTTTACGCAAATAGCCTTTGGCGATTAACCCATCGATATGAATCGCAACCGTCGAGACTGATTTATAGCCGAGCGCCCGCATAATTTCACGATAACTTGGCCCATAACCATAGCCCTGGATAAAACCGTCGACAAAAGTCAACAGTTCATGCTGTCGTTTAGTTGATCTGATGTCGCTCATATTCGCCACCTCCAATAACAAACGCTGCTAGTCCCCACCATACAATCGATACTGTGTCATCCACCCAAACCGGTAGTAGCAAGCCGATGATCGCCAGCCCCAAACCACTGGCAAATACACCCAGTGCCAACCAGTTCGCCCGAAGTTTCCACAAGCGGTTCATTATGCCAATAAATATCATTGAAAATAGTATTAGTCCGGTCCAACCTACTTCGTGAGCTACAAATAAATACTGGTTCTCGATAATAAGAGGTGAATTAGTTGTCAATGAGGCTGAACCGGTACTACCGATACCACTGCCAAACGGTTGACTAAGCATCAGCATTACACCATTTTGAAGCGAACTTAGATGGCCCTCATTTGAATTGACCGAGCTGCCACCATTTGGATTCTCGTGAAGCAATACGTTCGAGACCACACTGGTTTTGCTACTAGCCACCAAGCCGCCGATAATCGCAAAAACAATTACTGCCGCAACTACCCAAGCGCGGCGGCTAAGCTTTGGAATGACCGTCACGCTAAGTAAAATTAAGCCAGCCACAACAGCCGCTATTAGGGCACTCCGCGAATAACTCGCCCATAAGGCCACAATGCCACCAACTAATAATACAGTTACCGCCATAATTTGGTTGCGCGTCATTTTTTGCCTCTTAGCAATTAACCATGCACCCAGACTAGCTAAAACAATCACCGCATAAGCACCAAGTGGATTTGGTCCGCGCAAGGTACTATTAATACGAATGTAGGCATGGTTCCGATCAACTGTCAGATACGGCGCAATCGTATGAAGATTATAACCGATATATTTTAAAATATCGGCCGGTAATATAAAAACCTGCAGTAGCGCAAAGACTACTACAATTACAGCGCCTGTAGTAGCAACCCTAATAAATGGCCGCCTAAACTGCGGAAATAAGCGAACGGCTAGATAAACTAATCCAAAGAACAAAATATAGCGTAAGTCGATCATGAGCCCCGCAAGTGCAGCTTGTAGCCCATTTCTAAAAAATATAAGTGTCAGCAGATGTAGACCCGCATATATAAATAGACCAATCATCAACGGTTCCTTTAAAATGTCCGTCCGATGCTTGCGCCAAACTATAATTACCGCCAAGACCAACGCAATGCCCATCAATATCTCTTTCCAGGACTTAATCAGCAGATCAAAGTTAGGAAATAACGTGCCAAACCCAACACTAATCGGCGCGTGCAAAACAATACCACCAAACACAATTAACAAAATACTGAGGTATAAATATTCAATTGTAGAAAACTTGCGGAGCTTTTTCATTACCCCTATTGTAACCCAAAAAATGATATAATGAGCGCAGTCATGCCAACTAGAAACGCAAAATTCTACAGTCTAATCTTAGTGATAATCGATGTTTTTTTCTTGTTAGCCGCCTTTACAATTGCCTACATTCTACGCGTCCAATACGACCCCAGGCCACTAATTAGCGACGTACACGCCTACTACTATCTTTTCTCGTTCCTGATAATTATTCCGTTTTGGATTTTGGTTTTTGCCTCTTTAGGCCTATATCAACCACGCGTCTATAATAGTCGGTTGCTGGAATGGAGCAAGGTTTTGATTGGTACTTTTGTTGGAATTTTGCTAGTTATCGGATGGCAATATGTCAGTGGCCAAAATATCATACCAGCCCGATTAGTTGTTGTGTATGCATTTGTCGGTTCACTGCTTTTGATTGTAGTCGAGCGTGAAATCTTGCGCTATGTCCGAAGTATGATGTTTAAATATGGCAAAGGTATAAAGCGAGTATTAATTATTGGGACCTCTGATACAACGATTGATATTGCCCTCAACCTCGCCAATACAAGGGAAAGTGGCTACAAAATCGTCGCAATTGCCGGACCTAAAAAAATCATGCCGACCGAGCTAGACGCCCTACATTACTCACTCATCGAGACCGCCTTAAAGGATATTGAAAAAAACAAAATTAATACCATCATCCAAACTGATCTATATGATTCAACTGAACGTAACCAACGAATTCTTAGTGCTGCTCAAACAAATCACATTGGTTACAGTTTTATACCGGGAGAGGCCGAATTTTACTCTGGAAAAAACAGTATCGATATTTTCCTAGGATATCCAATGATTTCCGTTTACCAAACACCATTGGTTGGTTGGGGCGCCATCGTTAAACGAATTTTTGACCAAATAATGTCAACTTTACTGATTATCGTTCTATCGCCAGTTTATTTGCTTATCTTCTTGATTAAAAAGATCGCTGACCCAGGTCCAGCCTTTTATGTCAGTCGCCGACTAAGTCGTTTCTCAAGACCAATTGGACTTATAAAGTTTCGTAGCATGGATGCCAAATATGGCAGTCGCGACGCCGCTGACGAGTTCCGCAGTATGGGCCGAGAAGATTTAGCACTCGAGTACGAGAAAAACCGAAAAGTCGACAACGACCCCCGCATTACAAGATTCGGTAAATTCCTACGAAATACCTCTCTTGATGAATTGCCTCAATTCTTTAACGTTTTTATTGGTCAGCTGAGCCTAGTCGGCCCACGACCAATCCTACCTCAAGAAGTAAAGCTTGCATCAGGTCGCACCGCACTTCTACACAGCGTAAAATCGGGCGTGACTGGCCTGTGGCAAGTGTCTGGCCGCAGCGAGTTATCGTTTGATGAGCGGATTGAGCTTGAACTGTTTTATGCTCAAAACTGGTCCTTCTGGCTAGATATTAAAATCTTATTTAAAACCATCGCTGTCGTCTTCCGTCGTCGAGGAGCCAAATAGTGCCACAACCCAAGGTCGCCATTGTCTGCGAATTCTTGACAGTGATGGGTGGTGCTGAAAACGTTTTACTAGAACTGCACAAGATGTTTCCGTCGGCGCCAATCTATACTGCCCTATATAATCCTGATAAGGTCCCGGCCTTTAAAGATGCCGATATTCGCCCGTCATATCTACAAAAACTACCAGCCGTTTTACGGAAAAGCTACCGATTGTTCCCGACTCTTGCCGTAAATGCATTTAAAAAAATGGACTTAAGTGACTATGACATTATTATTACCAGCTCGTACTTAAACGCCAACCAAGTCCAAAAAACCAGACCAGGGCAAAAAATAATCAGTTATTGTCACACGCCCGCTCGCTATTACTGGAGTCATTATGATCTATATCGTAAAGAACCTGGCTTTGGTGTCCTCAACCCAATCATTAAACTCATTTATCCTGTCATGGTAAAAAAGCAGCGTAAACTCGACTACGCCGCCGCTCAAAATGTTGACGTCTTTATCGCTAACAGTACCGAAACCCAAAAGCGTATTAAGCAGTATTATAATAGGTCCTCGACCGTGGTTTATCCGCCAGTCGCCGTTGAACGCTTCGAACCCGCCCGCACGCGTGACAACTACTATGTAACGCTCGGTCGCCAACTACCCAATAAGCGCTTTGATCTGGCTGTAGCAGCCTGCAAACAGCTTGACGTGCCATTAAAAGTCTTTGGTAACGGTCCACTGCATAACGACTTAGTGCAAATGGCAAATGGGAGTAAGGATATCATTTTTTACACTGACAGATTTGGCGATGCCGACGATAGCGCCGTCGAGTATGCCTTAAACCATGCCAAGGGTTTTATTTTCCCAAGCGATGAAGATTTTGGGATCGTCAGCGTCGAAGCCCTTGCGGCTGGCGCGCCCGTTATCGGCTATGCCAGCGCTGGTACTAAGGATATTGTTGAGGATGGCATCAGCGGTGTTTTATTTGCTCACCAAACCGTCGATGATGTTGTTCTAGCCGTCCAAAAAGCCGAACAAACCACCTTCATGCCAGCCACACTCCGTCGCAAAGCTAAACGTTTTGACACATCGCTATTTGTCACCAAAATGCGCAAAATTATCAGCGATCAGCTAGTTTAAAACCTAGAAAATCATTCCTAGACCTTAAATAAGGCTATTTTAGCCTAAAACGCTTAAAAACAGCCCAAATGCCCGCTCCGCCACCACCAACTACCGCCACAGCCCCTACGACTATTGCAACGATAGTCAGCGGACTAAGTTCAGGCTTAGTTGTTGTATCGGTATTTACAGATTGAGATGGTTGGCTACTAGATGACGGCTGGCCGCTGTTTGGCAAAACAGCCGTATCAGTCACTACTGTACTCACCGGTCCTGCTGAACTGGAGCTGCCAGTCTGGCTACCTGTCGACGACGAACCAGTTGAGCTGGTAGAATTGGTCGGACTAGCAGTACCAGAGGCTTCAAAGTCACTATAAGTTACAACGTAATCGCCTGGTTGAGCTGCAAAGATTGCATATTGCTCACCCTTTATAATATTTGTTTGATAAGTAACACTTTGGCCACCTTTCAAAATACTGGAAATCGTACCACTCACGTCACTTACCGGCACCATAGCCTGCAAACCAGTTGCACCTTCGGCGGCATTTATCGTAAACGATTCTTTACCAGTACCTAAACTTTTAAGATTCGAGAAGTTAGAGCTCGATCGGCCATCCAGCCAGGTCAAAGCTTGTTGCGAACTTATAATTGGAACATTGCGGCTACTTGCAATCGAATACAGGGTTTGGTCGTAGGTGTCAGTCATGTCATAATGGCTACCGAAAATACCATAGTAGCCTTCTGGACCAAGCGCGTTATCAAATGCCGCCGCAATCGAAACTGGTCCTGCTGTCGTGTTGTCAAAGTTCGTTACACCCTGTCGGACATCAATCATCGCACCATTAATATCAGTTAAGCGCATATTCATGCCAGTACCGTTGACTAATGGGCTATTGGTTCCAATCCACGATGACGGGTAAGCCACCGTATCAAGATCGTATCTAATACCATTAGCAATGTCGGCCTTTGGCATCATATCCCAGCTACTCCAAAGGTAACAATGGAAACGTGACGTAGCTTGATTAGGTAAGCCCGGATGAACGTTATGCCAGTTTGTTAGTTCGTATGAATAGCGAGTAAGAAGATCACTATAAGTCGCATAGTTATTACAGGCATTGTAGTTCGACGGATGGTTGCCAACCTCGAAACCATAACTAATATATTGACTTGCCCTAGCGGTTGTTAGTGGCGCCGATGCATAAACGTAATGGCTAGCTCGAACGCACTGCCAATCTTCCACCGAGCAACCGGTTTTACTATCGTTCAGCCAGTTATTCAGCATCATCTCGGTACCGCGATCGTTCGACATAGCGTGATCGTCACCTGCCATAACCAAAGCGACTTTTTGGTTATTTGGCAAATACCAAAAACGTGGCGCTGGCAAACTTTTTTTCATCGCCTCGGTAATCATATTCGCCATTAATCTTTGCTGTTCGTCAGCTTGCGGTATTGCCATTTTAGTAGAATCTAACCAATCCGGTTGAACATCGCCCGTCTTAGCGCCGTAGAATAAATCGTTAGATCGAATTATATTGTCACCCGTTCGATCGGTGCCAGACCAAGCTTTATTACCCTGGTGCAATCCAATCACCGACTGCGCTAAATCGTAAGTGAAGGCCATTGCCGTACCGCTACCAACCGATCGCATTGTCGCAGCCGGAAATGCGGTTGAAGTTGAGTTATCGCTGTAAATATTAGCGACTGTGGTTGCGCCATTAACCACATACTTATCAGCCGTTGCCTTAAATTGGATTGGCGTATCAACTATTCCCGTACCGGCTGGCGTCGCCACGTTAGTCCGCAAATATTGGTTCATGACCGATAAACCAGTGTCGGATAACCCCAACAGACCCGCCAGCTGCTTATCTGGTCGCATCGCTATCAAGTTACCACCGGCGTTCACCCATGTCGTTAGTAAACTAACCTGGCCAGAGGTTAATGACATCGAACTCAGCAAAACTGTTTGATATTGCGACAATTCGGATGCCGAAATCGTGCTAATATCCTTAACGTCAAAATAATTGAAGCCTTCGGTACGTAGAATCTCGGCATAATAATTACCGTAGGCACTAGAGCTGGTCGTAAGTACAAGGATTGGGCCACCGTTACCTTGATTAATGTCAGACATAACCGGACTACCGGTCGTGAATGACCAGTCACTGCTTGCGGCCAGACTTACTCCATTCAAGTTCTTAACACCTGTTCCAATATGAACATGGTAGAGCGAATTATATGTAAAAGCGGTAGTCGGCTTAAACGCAATCCAGCGTTTACTAACATCAAACGAAACCGTACCAGATACAGCATTACCCGAATTATCGGTCACGTTCACATTCGAACCATTAACAGTTGAAGAATCAAGTAGCTGATCAACTTCAGCCGTAATCGTGGCGTTATGATCAATACCGTAACTTTTATCAGCTGGCTGTGTCACTAGAACCTTAGGCGGATTATACGTTGGCGAAGTCGAGAAGACGGCATCGATATAGTAATATCCGTTAACTGATCCGTTCGAGGCTGGATATATACCCTTGGTGCTCGTAAAAACAGCATTATTTGTACCGGAGCCAGTCGTTGTGTTGCGACTATCGCCCGATGGGTAAGCAATTATTCCTGGTGAAGATAAAGGTGTTGTAAAGGCGCCTGCGTACGCCTGGTAGTCTCCTGTTGTCATGCCATACGAAATTACATATACCTGACCCCTGGTGACATGAAGCGGCGTAGCCAAACTTGCCTCTTGCCAGCCATAATCACTTTCATTCGTGAAAGTTACTGTCGCTAAATTATTACCATTTGCATCCCAGATATTACCATCGTGCGTCGTATCTGGTGTGACAATCGACTTATAAAACCGCAAGGCTGTTATATAACCGTTTATCTGCGGGACAATCTTGTTACCCAACTCATAACTACTTGTTGGGTCTTCATAGGTCGTCGAGCCTGCTGGATTTTGGAGATTATATAAACTACACGGACAGGCCAGTGGTGTCGCGCTGGTTGTAAATGACCAAACATTATCAGTGGCCAGCGGGATACCTTGTATGTCAGTTATCGTCGGCGATCCGGCGCCGCCCTTCAATGTTACTGTGTATTTTGTCGACGTTTGCAAGACAGCACTAGCCGTAAACATCGCCGCATGGGTTTGGCTGTTGTAGCTAACCGTTCCAGCGACCGGATTACCGTTTGAATCTTTAACGAGAAACGTATTTGTATTAATCGTGCTACTATCTATCGGTTTATCAAAAGCAGCCGTTACATCGACATTGACAACCGGAACGTCAGTTGCATCGGCCGCAGGAGTATGCGAACTAACCTGCGGAGCGACGTTATTTAGGGTCGAAAACGACACATCGACCCAATAATTTCCGCTGTTAAAGTGATCGGTCGGATATGCACTTGCCCCTGCATGATAATCACCCTGTCCTTGATTACCTAATCCATCAGACGCTGTTCCATCACTTGGAGCGATTAACGGCGAGTTATTAATATCAGCCGTAAAGAAGCTCGGTGTGGCGGTGTAATTTCCATCAGCCATATAGACAGATACCGTATATATTGCATTAGCCGTAATGACAACCGGGCTAAAATCAACTTGCTGCCAGCCGGTTGGTGATTCGCTGACAAATGTCGCTTGGGCGATTCGTTGCCCGATATTATTCCAAAGAGAGGCTGTATGCGTGCCGGTCATCCCACTTACCTTGTAAAAACGAATCCCGCTTATATAGCCAGTTTGATCTGCTTTAAAGCGCATACCAACTTCAATACCACCCGACTGATAATAAATTGATGGTGCGCTACTTGGCTGCGATGCCGTGAAGACATTACACGGACACGGTAGCGCGGCACGCGATGATTGACCCGTGAATATCGGAATAGATAAAAGCACAGCACTTAACGCGGCCACTATTATTAAACGGCGCGTCTTAGAAAAGCGACCCTGCCTTACACTGGCCGAGACATACCAACGTAGACCCTTTTTAACCCGCATATGCTCATAATTTTACCCTTTTCGCACAGTAAAATCAACAATAAACGGCTTTTGTCACAAAAAGTCCATTAGCGTGGCTCACTAGTTACAAATAGGAATCATTCCCCATCTCAATGAGTTTTGCCTGAATATCTTTGATCTTATCGATATCGTCTTTAGGAACAATCAAAAGCGCGTCGTCACTATCAACAATCACGAGGTCCTTAAGCCCAGCGACCGCGATGAGTTTCTGACGATTACGTGCTTTGATAAGTGTACCGGTAGTATCGATTGAGACCACCTGAGCATCGAAGTGGTTTTCATCATCATCCGCACTAAACTCACGCACACTTTCCCAGGTGCCAACATCGGTATTTCGAAATGGTAGAAGTATGACGATCGCTTCGCCGGAGTCCATAATATTACGCGTCACATCCTCGGTTGGACCCTTCGCCATCGTCTCATAGATTGCCTGAATCGCGTCCTGCTCTCCCGGCTGATCATAGGCATCCTTGATTTTCATAATCGCATCGTACCAATCCGGTCGATACTGCTTATAGGCTTCCATAATCTTCGTCGGATACCAACAAAGGTGATTCCAGTGAGCGACGACGCGGAAGTTTTCCACTAATTCTCTTGTCTCACGAACCGTCTTTTTGCGATAATGGAATTTCGTGAGGCGATAAGCCTCGACTGTGTCATTTGGCACCGCCTCGCCAACTTCTAGATAGTCCGCACCCATGTTAGGCTCGGTGGCCTTCACGCCTCCGGTAATGTATTTGCCTGTCTCGGTGACAATCTTCTCGGCTGCTTGAATCATCTGAATAAATTTCTCGCCAGGTTCGCGAACCATGTCGGCCTGCACGTAAAATACGGGTTCCTCTGGAAACAGCATGCTGAGTCGCAGAAATGCGAGACCTTCGCCCGGACCGCGATCGAGCGCAATGTCGGGTTCAACGATATAATTCTTGAGGGGAATTTGCGGCGATTGCTCGGAGATGTACTTAATAAATTTATGTTTAGTCGATATAAAGATATCCTCGGCCCTATAGGTAGTGAGTAGCGTTTCTATACACACTTGGTAGGACGATTTATCTCCGATGATCGGCTGGAACTGTTTCGGTTGATTTTGACGAGAGTACGGCCAAAGTTTTGTGCCTTGACCACCACAGGTAACGAGTATCTTCATGAGTGTATTATACGTCAAGTCACCCAACAATATCGCACAATAGTCATATACTTGGCACAACTAGTCATCGTTGTATTATTTACACTCTGCCCCCTTTCTCTTTTCTACAACGACTACCGTTAGCCAGGCGCGTATAATAATAGCTATGATCAAAATGCTCATCACAGGCGGTGCAGGGTTTATTGGGTCAAACTTTGTATACTACACGCTCAAGAATCGACCCGAATATCAGATTACTGTCATTGATAAACTTACCTATGCGGGCAATCCCGACAATCTCACCCCAGTACTTGATAAGATAAATTTTGTCACAGGCGATATTTGCGATCAGGAATTGATGGATAAGCTCGTCGCCGATAACGACGTCGTTGTTCACTTCGCCGCTGAAAGCCATAATGACAATTCACTTCAAAACCCACGACCATTCTTAGATAGCAACATTATCGGCACCTATACAATCCTGGAGGCCATTCGTAAACACGGCAAGCGCCTCCATCACATTTCAACTGATGAAGTTTATGGCGACCTAGAACTTGACGATCCAAATCGTTTTACTGAAAACACGCCCTACAATCCATCAAGTCCCTATTCTTCGACCAAAGCCGGCTCGGACTTACTAGTCCGCGCTTGGGTGCGTAGTTTTGGCGTACAGGCCACAATCTCTAACTGCTCAAACAACTACGGGCCATATCAGCATGTTGAAAAATTCATTCCACGCCAGATTACTGAAATCCTTGAAGGTCGCAAGCCACGACTTTATGGTGCTGGCGAGAATGTCCGCGACTGGATTCATACCGAAGACCACAGCTCGGCCGTACTAGCTATCCTTGAAAAAGGCCGACTTGGCGAGACTTACTTAATCGGCGCCGATGGCGAGAAAAATAACAAGGAAGTTATCGAGCTAATCTTAAAAGATATGAACAAAGATCCGTCTGATTATGAACACGTCACCGATCGACCAGGCCACGATATGCGCTACGCTATCGATAGCACAAAACTGCGCAATGAACTCGGCTGGATGCCAAAGTTTACCAACTTTGAAGAGGGCCTCAAATCGACCATCGACTGGTACACTAATAACGAAGCCTGGTGGAAGCCTCAAAAAGAAGCAACAGAAGCAAAATACCAGAAAGCAGGTCATTAATTTATGTCAAAACCGATTGAAT
>JAJXYZ010000003.1 GCA_021780305.1 bacterium
ACAGTGTTGTTAGTAGCAGTGATTTTGGCGGTTTTCTTAACCTGTTGTCCGGTGGAGCGCTAGCTAGTTTCTCGATCGTACTAGTTGGTATGAGTCCATTCATTACGGCTTCGATTATTTCTCAGCTACTAACAAAGGCTATCCCTAAACTTGAAGAGCTGCATAAAGACGGCGAGTCTGGTCGTCGCAAGATTAACCAATGGACACGTGTTATTACCGTGCCGCTGGCCATCGTCCAATCGATTGCCTTTATATACATTCTACGTCAGACGGTTTTATCGGGAAATACAACGGTTCTAGCCAACTCAACGCCACTTGAGTGGATTGTTGCGGTGACGGCTATGACGGCTGGATCAGTGCTGCTGATGTGGCTGGGTGAACTGATGACCGAGCAGGGTATTGGTAACGGTATTAGCTTGATTATCTTTGCTGGTATTATCAGTCAATTGCCAACAACACTGGCAAGTCTCGGCACGGCTTTATTTAGCACCGCTAACGGGTCGCTTAGTGTCTTTGGATGGTTTACGCTACCGGTTAATCCATTAATGTTCTGGGTATGTCTGGGGCTGGCGGCCATATCGCTGGCGATCCTTTACATTCTCGTCAAGGTCAATGAGGCCCAGCGTGTTTTAACTGTAAACTATGCCAAACGCGTTCAGGGAAATAGTTCATACGGTGGTATTAAAAGTATTCTACCGGTTAAGCTGATTGCCGCTGGTGTTATTCCTGTGATTTTCGCGGTAGCCTTTTTGTCACTACCGGCTTTTCTGGGCCAAGTTCTAAAAGCGACAAATAACCCGGCATATCACGATTTAGCCGCTAATTTGATCCGGTGGTTCCAGGCGCCAAACCCAGGTACCTTTACAGGAACTGCACTTGAGGCCCTGATTTATCCGGCCGCATATTTCTTCTTAGTTATTGTCTTTACATATTTTTACACCGGAATCGTCTTTAATGCCAATGAAATTGCCGAGAACTTACAAAAACAAGGTGGCTTTATCGACGGTGTTCGCCCTGGCAAAACCACCGAAGAGTACTTATCACGGACCGTTAATCGATTAATTTTGTTTGGTTCACTGGTGCTCGGTATTATTGCAGTTATGCCATTTGCCGCTGAGTTCTTGCTATATAACGTTGCGGGCATCTCAAACACGAAGTTATCAATTGGCGGTACTGGCCTGCTGATTGTCGTATCAGTTGCTCTCGAGGCCTTAAGGCAACTTAATAGCCGTGCTTTGATGGTCACTTACGACGACTATTAAAGTTTAAATTGCTTAAGTTTTTATTAATTACAGCTATCTGATATAACTAGCTTATTCACTGCTGCAGCGCGGACGCCGTTCGCTTTGTAAGAAAGTGAGAACATCGACAGAGAGGCAAAGGTATGTGTAAAGCATCACCATGCGGCTGTACGGTCATCACAGAGGAAGGCCGCCATCGAGCACTCGGCCTGATTCTTGACGGTCGCTACTACCGGCTCACCAACGATGACGCAACTGTGATCCCAGGAACCGTGTTCTTCGACTCCGTCGACTTCAAGACTCTGACGGCCCTCCTGGGTGTTCCAGCAGGTCCAGAAGTTCTTCGTGAGGTCAGCGAAAGTGCGAAGGATCGGTACTGCATACCCGATGGCATGAAACTTGAGCTCACGGAACAGCCGTGGGAGTCCAGGCGTGCCGAAGGTGTGTACTACGAAATCGTCTTCGTCATGGACGACTCCGTGGGCTGACTCACGAACGCGCTCATCGCCACACCTAGTTGCAAGGATAGGGTGGTGCTTCTTGCCTCTCTGTCCTTACAACCTTGGTTTTAATTACTTAAAACTAAAGTTGTAAGGACAAATATTGACATGGTTTTTCAGTGCGATTATAATAGACTTATCAAAATGACGCGGGTTAGACAAACGAGCGTATATTTTTCTTGATAAAGGCTGTTTACGTTTCTAGACTAGTAGTGTATAATCTACTACTGTAACTTATGGTAAATATTAAGGAAGTCATTAAATTGCAAGGTAAGGTGGTGGAATCACTGCCTAATACTCAATTTAAGGTGGAACTTGAGAATGGCCATAGTATTATCGCTCATATTTCGGGTAAAATGCGCAAGCACTATATCCGTCTTGTACCTGGCGATAAAGTAGAAGTTGAGTTGACCCCTTACGATCTTACTAAGGGCAGAATCACCTTCCGCTTAAAAGATTAATTATAACTAACGGAAACAGGAGTTTTTGAACGCTTATGAAAGTTCGTGCAAGTGTCAAAAAAATCAGTCCAGATGATCAGTTAGTGCGCCGCAAAGGTGTACTTAGAATCATCAACAAGAAAAAACCTAAGAACAAGCAAAGGCAGGGTTAAGCATGGCTCGAATTTCTGGGGTAGTAATACCCGCTGAAAAGCAAGTGCAGATCGCTTTGACGTATATTTACGGCATCGGTCCACATTTCGCATCGACCATCCTTGCGGCGGCTAATATTGAGCCGACCACTCGGGTGAAAGATCTCACCGAGGCTGAAGAACAACGACTGCGAGAGTTAATCGATACCGGTTATACTGTCGAAGGCGATTTGCAGCGTCAGGTAACAAATAATATCAAACGTCTAAAGGATGTTAACTCGTACCGTGGTTTACGCCACAAAGCGGGACTTCCAGTACGCGGACAACGAACTCGAACGAATGCACGAACTCGTAAGGGTAAGGGTGTTGCTGTAGGCGGAACTCAAAAGAAGGCAGCGTCTAAGACGTAGAAAGGACTATAGATTATGGCAGATGCAAAAACTACAACTCGTAAGAAAACTCGCCGATCAGTTCCTTCTGGTCAGCTGCACATTCAAGCAACGTTTAACAACACAATTGTTACGTTCACAGACAAAAAAGGTAACGTACTAGCTTCTTCAAGTGCTGGCGCTACTGGTTTTCGTGGTAGCAAAAAGGGTACGGCTTATGCCGCTCAAGTTGCAGCCGAAAAAGCCGCTGAAACCGTTAAAGGCCTTCATGGCGTTAATGCTGTTGATGTCTTCGTAAAGGGCGTTGGCCTTGGACGAGATGCTGCGATTCGCGCAATGGGAAGCTTTGACATTTCAGTCGATAGTATTAAAGACGTGACCGGTGTACCACACGGTGGTGTTCGTCCACGTAAAGCGAGAAGGGCATAGGTTATGGCACGAGATACTTCTCCTATTGTTAAACAAAGCCGACGTGAAGGCTACGCTCTTCATCCAAAGGCTCACAAGATTATGGCTCGAAAATCTGGTATTCCAGGTCAGCACGCTGGCGGACGCCAGGGCAAAGCTAGCCTATATCTAACACAGCTTCGCGAAAAGCAAAAGGTTCGCCGTACTTACGGTCTACTTGAAAAGCAATTTGCACGTTTGATGAATGAAGCGACTCACCGGGAAGGTCTAGCTGGTGAAAACCTACTGCAACTTCTTGAGCTTCGCCTTGATAACGCAATTTACCGAGCCGGCTTCGCCGTTTCTCGCCGAGCTGCCCGTCAGCTAGTTGGTCACGGACATTTTATGCTAAACGGTCGTCGCGTTGACATTCCTTCAATTCGCCTGAAACCAGGTGATCA
>JAJXYZ010000045.1 GCA_021780305.1 bacterium
CTTTGGCAAACCAGTAATCGCTAAAACTGATAATAGTACCGCCGCAACTAGCCAATTTATTAATACGCCAGCCAGTAGGATGCGAGTTTTTGCCCAAAAACTAGCCGCACCGTAATCACCTTTTTTATTTGAGGCATCGTACTCACCCTGCATCTTTACAAAACCACCAAGTGGCAACCAGTTCAAGCTAAATAAGACGCCATTTTTAAGCTTTTTACTCCAGGCGCGGGGCGGAAAACCAATCCCAAACTCTTCGACAACAACACCGTTGCGTCGAGCCACAATAGCGTGACCCAATTCGTGCACGACCACTAGAAAAACCAGTACAATCAGCCCTAAAATAACCCCAAAAATCAGATTCATCTATCCCCCAAATCGCCTATGACGCTTATTGTATTCATTCAGTATATCGGTCACGTCGTCTTTTGTCATGTCTGGCCATAATTTATCTAAAAATAAAAATTCGCTATAAGCCGAACGCCACAACATAAAATTACTAATCCGCTGATCTCCACCTGTCCGAACAACCATATCTAGCGGCGGCACTTCGGGTGCATATAAATTCTGCTCAACCAGCTCTGGCGTTATATCACCAGGCGCAACTTTGGCATTGACAATTTTTTTTACAGCATCAGCAATTTCCAGCTGACCACCATAATTAAAACATACAGCCATCGTACCGCCGGTATTATTAGCAGTCTGCTCCTCGGCTTCAACAATCGCATCTAAAATCTTTTGGTCGACATGATTAGTCGCGCCTAGCACTAGTAGTTTTATGTTATTTTCCTGAAATATATGCAGATCAGACTTAAGTAAACGCAGCACTAGACCCATTAGCTTTTTAACTTCATTCTCGCTACGCTTCCAATTCTCTGTACTAAAAACATATATAGACACAAATCCAACACCCGCATCAAACAAAGTTTTAGCTATATCATATATCGCATTATAGCCAGCCAGGTGACCCTCGTAAGTAGGAATGCCATGTTTTTTTGCCCAGCGGCGGTTACCATCAATAATAAAGCCGATGTGCTTTGGTACTTCAGGTTCAACTTTGGTATTCATATTTATAATTTTCCAATAATTCAATGTCAGCAAGGTCTTTGTCGCACTGCATCAATTTCGCTAAATAGTTAGAATTTCTTTTTCTTTTAGTCTAAATATTTCGTCAATCTTGAGGTTATAGCTGGCGATATCATCGTCAATTCCCTTTTCAATCCGTTTTACGTCATCTTCAGATAATTCTTTGGCTTCTTTCTTGCGCTTAGCCTCTTTTAATGCATCCTGACGCAAGTTTCTAATTGCAATGCGGGCCTCTTCAACTTTTTCACCAACTTGCTTTACAAGTAGCTTACGGCGATCCTCGGTTAATGACGGTACCGGCACGCGGATAACTCGACCGTCATCACTTGGATTAAAACCTAGGCTTTGATCAGCCCGAATTGCGGCGCTAATCTTTTGAATATTGCTCGGATCAAATGGTGTTACCTGAAGCATCTGTGCCTCTGGTGCCGTAACGTTCGCAGCCTGGTTAAGTGGCACTTGAACGCCATAAACTTCAACTCGGATCCCTTCTAACTGACTTGGGTGCGCGCGGCCAGTACGAATTTTTTTTATCTCGTCCTCAAAATGCGCAATAACTAGTTCAAATTTCTCTTCGTAGGGCTTCGTGTCAAACATAATTTTCCTCTTTTAATCTAACCTAATTATAACAGACTATCAAAAACTAAAATGCCCGACATTTGCCGAGCATTTAGTTTTTTATATCAGCGATTAATTATTCGCTAACGCCAAGCTCAATGCGCTTGAACTGACGAATTACTAGGTTTTCACCTAAAATCGCAACGTTTTCTTTTAAGAAATCATTTACGGTTTGCTTGTCGTTCTTGATGTATTGTTGTGTCAAAAGAACCTGCTCTTCGAAATGTTTTTTAACCTGACCATCAACAATCTTGTCGGCTAGTTCAGCTGGTTTACCTTCGGCAATCACACGCTCTTTAGCTTCACTACGGACACGCTCCATTTCTTCGGCTGGAATATCAGCCTCTGATACGTAAGTTGGCGCCATTGCAGCAATTTGCAGTGCAATCTCATGCGCAAAAGTCTTAAAACCGTCAAGTCGGGCGACGAAATCAGTTTCGCAGTTAACCTCAACGATTACGCCAATGCGACCACTATGGACATAACTATCGATAACGCCTTCGCGAGCTTCGCGGTCACCTTTTTTCTCGGCCTTAGTTACGCCTTTTTTACGCAAAGCTTCAAGTGCCTTGTCGAAATTACCATCGGCTTCAACCAAAGCCGCTTTCGCATCAGTTAGACCGATGCCAGATAGCTCTTTTAGTTTTTTAATGTCGTCAATTGATACGCTCATTGATTATTTCTCCTCTGTTACAACCGACTTTTCAGCACCTTTGCCTTCGCGAATCGCCGCAGATACATAATCCAAAAGCAATTGAACACCCTTAATGGCGTCGTCATTACCAGGAATAACGTAATCAACAAGTGTTGGATCAGCATTGGTATCAACAATTGCCACAACTGGCACACCAAGGGTGCGGGCTTCTTTAATTGCATTAGCATCACCGATTACATCGATAACAAACAATGCGCCGGGCTTGCCATTTAAGTCTTTAATGCCACCGTATTTCAAATTTAAAGCATCAATTTCTTCCTGAAAACGCTGAACTTCAAGCTTGTTGTAGCGCTTTTCAAGATCACCGGTTGCCATACGCTTCTCAAGATCTTTTAGCTTCTTGATTTGCTGACCAACGGTTGAGATGTTTGTCAAAATACCACCAAGCCAACGTTCGGTAACATACGGCTGGTTCAAAGCTTCAGCTGTAACCTTTACGATGTCTTTAGTGTGTTTTTTAGTACCGACAAACAAAACTTGTTTGCCGCTGTTAATTACGCTAGTTAGAAATGGCAAAGCCACATCCAAACCTTCGACTGTCTTTGTTAAGTCAATAATATGACTATCCTGACGCTTGCTGTGTATGTATGGCGCCATCTTTGGGTGCCAACGGCTGGTCTTGTGGCCAAAATGTACGCCTGCTTCAAACAGGGCTTTAATATCGACAGTTACTGCCATTGTTTTTACTCCTCTTTCCTTGCACGTGCCCTAAGGTATTAGGTTTTGTATGCACGAGCTGTGTCGTTATAATAATTTACTTGGCTATTATAACCCCTTAAGGAATAAAATTCAAGGCCTTTACCCTTTGACATTTGGCCTAAAAACAGATACAATAACCCAGATATGAAAACCAATTTACACCCAACCGATTATCGTCCCGTCGTATTTAGCGATGACGTGGCTGGGTTTGCGTTTTTGACACAGTCTACTGCGCAGACCAACGAAACTGTTAAATGGGAAGACGGCAACGAGTATCCACTTGTTAAAGTTCACATTTCATCAGCCTCTCACCCATTCTTCACGGGCGAAGAAAAGATTATCGACACCGAAGGTCGTGTCGATCGTTACAAAGCTAAGTTTGCCGCTGCTGAAGCTC
>JAJXYZ010000014.1 GCA_021780305.1 bacterium
GCAGCTGTCGCCTGACAGCCTGAACCTCTGGGGCGACTGATGTCAAGGGAGTGCTTGATTCGGTTCCTGGGTGTCCGAGAGGACTGTGTGGCTTCGGCCTATCGTCCTCTCGGCCCCCTGCCCGATCACTTGAAAAAGTCGATCGGGCTTTTTCATTTGTGAACTATAATATATTTATGAGTGAAACCGAAAGCAACCAAAGTACTGGCGAATTCGTACCATCTATACCTACACCTGAACGTGCAGAATTGACTGATGCTGAAAAGTTTAATCGCGATTTAAATAAAATTAACGCTGTGATTGAAAATATGTTAAGCGCTGACCGACCCGATCGTGCTGCTATCAGGCTAGCTTGGGCAATGCGGGATGATCTTGCTGAGGAGTTTATAAGATCATTCGAGTCCATACCATATCATCCTGAGTATCCCCTAAGGGTCCATTTTGAGCTTTTGATAGACAAAGCAGATATCTTTGAAAGACTGAGAGACAAACTCCATTATTTGATGGAGCTGGAAGGCGCCGAAGGCTTTGCGCATCAATACCACTTGGATGATGTTTTGACTGATCTTGGCGAAGAAATTGATAGTAAAGTTGGCGAACTTGACGATTCGCCGGACGCAATTGTTATAAAGCTACGTGGCAAACTTAGCTATGAGAATAGAGATTTTTTGCACGTCCTAATTAGTGAAGGCATCGAAATGGATGATTTTATTGAGACAATTCGCCAAATGGTTATTAAAGAAGAGGGCGATCCCGACGAAGTATTGGCATCGGTGGGATTAAGATAAAAATGTTGTCACCCGAACAAGAACGTGAACGAGCATTAAAAGTTGCAGAACTTTATGGTCAAAGGCTTCTTAGGCCCGAGCCGCTATATACTAAGCCGTTAAATCTATCACCTGCAACTAAGAGTGCTTTAGTGCTGGCAATACCACCAGTGGCCTTTGCTGCCCTGCTTGATATTTATCGCAACAATAATTATTCGAATCTTACTGACGTCCAAGCCGCCAGTATGATTTTTATACCGAGTTTAATGGCTGTATTTGCAATTACGGTCATTGTTATCAGGTATGTCTATACAAAACTAAATAATTCTTACACATTTAGTAATAGCGTGTTTTGGATCGGTCTAGCTGTGGTAGTTGGTTTTAGCCTTACACTTTTTCAACTTACAACAGGTAGCGGTATGCAATCACCTATTGAAATTATGGCGCGGATTGTAATTTTCGCGGTTTGCATTGGACTTATATCAATTGTGGCTTTGACTAGCCTGGTTCGTATTTTTTATAACCGCAATAAAAGCTAACCTGATTGACGCTATAGCAAGGCGGCTGCACTTTTATACTGATAATGTTAATATAGCTATGTAGGCAATCAGTATGATTAAAATAAACAATTTTTTTATAGCCTTAAAACGATTTAAACTACCTTTGTCCAAGCTGGCTATACCAGGGGGCGTTTTATTGTTTGGAATCCTTATTTTCGGAATTTTATTAAGTACTAATAAACTTAATATTAGCCATATAATTGTCGGTTCCAGTAATCAGGCGCCTGAAGTCCCGGTTGTTATTACGCCGACTATACCAAAGGCGCCAACTGATAAGCCGATTGCGGCGGTTGCTAGTGCGCCAATACCCTCTTTAACTGCCAAGACTCAGCCGATGGTCGTCGCGGTTCCGTCTGGTAGTGTCAATAGCCTATCGCCAGCTCCGTCATCACCTAGTGTTACGACTAGTTCAAGTCCAGCCTCAAGTACAACGGTTACAACTGGCTACACTTCAACCAACTGGTCGGGTTATATGGCGACATCTGGTGTTTTTAGTACCGTATCTGGCTCGTGGTATGTACCGCAACCGACTGGTAATGGTTCAACGACATCAGCTGATGCAACTTGGGTTGGTATTGGTGGGGTGTCTTCGTCTGATTTAATCCAAGTTGGCTCGGCTAATACAGTTGATGCCAGCGGTAAAGTGACAAGCGTAATCTTCTTTGAATTACTACCGGCCGCCGCTCAAATGGTTACTGGTTTTACGGTAACACCGGGCGATTTAATACACGCATCGTTGACCAGTAGTGGTAATAGTTGGACGATAACGGCGACCGACGCCACGACCGGACAGACCTTTACGACAGTTGTTAGTTATGCATCAAGTTTGTCGTCGGCTGAATGGATCCAGGAAGATCCGTCATATTCTAGTGGTCAGCTTGTACCACTAGATTATTTTGGAACGGTAAGTATCAGCGGTGGATCGGTTACTCGAAACGGTGCGGTTATGAACCTAGCTTCAGCGGGTGTGTTGCCAATTACATTGATTAACGGCTCCGGTCAAGTTTTAGCTTCGCCATCGGGGTTGACTGCTAATGGTGCTGGCTTTAGTGTGACTCGCCACTAACCTATTCGATATTTAATAAAATATACTTTACATAAAAACATAAATAGTGTATAATCACCCTAAATAACAACTTCGGTGACGTGGGTACTCTTTCTGAAGAGCTATTAAGTTGCTATTAAATTAAATTTCAATTTACAAGATTGAGAGACGTTAACTATGTCCACTAGTCCGATAAGTAAAGTTTCTAAACATCGTGTGATTGCTTTAGTGCCCGCTCATAATGAAGCGGCTACGATTGGTGCAACCATCAAATCGCTAATGAACCAGACCTACCCATTTATGTATGTCTTGATCATTGCCGATAACTGTAGTGATGGGACTGTTCGCGCCGTAAAACGTTATCAGCGTCAATATGGTGAAGACAAGCTGCGACTACTAAAGACCGTCGGTAATACCTATAAAAAATCGGGTGCCTTAAACCAAGGTTTTGAAGCTGTTCGGTCAAGTCGGCCTGACTTTATATTCGGGATGGACGCCGATACGATTCTTGACGAAAATATTATAAAAAATGGACTTATCCAATTTGAGCGCGAGCCAAACACAGCCGGCATATGTTCGGCCTACCGTACTTTGCCTTTAAAGAAAGATGCGACACGTTGGGAGCGATTTTTGTGGAGATTACAGAATATTGAGTTTGGCCTCGCAAATGCTTGGCGAGTCGAAAACTACAAAAGTGCACGGGTTTTGCCCGGTGTTTCAGTTATGTTTCGCACGAAGTCTTTACGTGATATCTACAAGCTACATAAGGGTGTAATTTGGGCAACAAATAGCCTTGTTGAAGATTATCGCCTGACTCTCGAACTAAAAGATATCGGATGGGATGTAAAATCCTCACTTACGATGATTTCTTGGTCGGATGTTCCCCTGCGTATTTTAGGTAAGGGCGGTTTGTTCGATCAACGACAACGTTGGTATAGCGGTACGGTTGATGAGTTGCGCCTTCGGGGGCTTAAGAAGCACTCCAGATACGAACTATTTACCATTATTGTGCTAGCCGTTAACTTTTTGATG
>JAJXYZ010000069.1 GCA_021780305.1 bacterium
CTGTCACACCGTTAAATGGTGGTGTTGCAACCTTGTATCCAAGGGCACGGGCAGCCATTCCAAGGTGAGTTTCAAACAACTGACCAATATTCATACGTGATGGCACACCAAGTGGGTTCAAAACAACATCAACTGGCGTTCCGTCTTCCATATATGGCATATCTTCAAGTGGCAAAATACGAGCAACAACACCCTTATTACCGTGTCGTCCAGCCAACTTGTCGCCGACTGAAATCTTGCGTAGTTGCGCCACGAAAATCTGGATTTGCATCAAAACACCGGCTTTAAGCTCATGACCGTTTTCACGACTAAAGATCTTAACACCAACAACTTTACCGCCACCAGCATTATTCATGCGCTGTGAAGTATCGCGGACATCCTTGGCTTTTTCACCAAAAATAGCACGTAGTAGTCGCTCTTCGCTGCTCAGTTCTTGCTCACCCTTAGGCGTAATCTTACCAACCAAAACATCACCGGACTTAACCTCTGATCCAAGTTGGATGATACCGTTTTCATCAAGATGGCGAAGCGATTCTTCGCTAACATTTGGAATATCGCGAGTTACAATTTCAGGGCCAAGCTTGGTTTCACGGACTTCAACAGTGTAATCTTTAATATTCACACTTGTTAATGTGTCGTCTTGGACGATTCGGCTTGAAAGCACGATAGCGTCGTCCATGTTGTAACCCGACCATGGCATAAAGGCTACTAGAAGGTCTTTACCAAGAGCAATTTCGCCATCAGCGATTGAAGCGCCTTCAATTAGAATGTCATCTTTTTTAACTTTTTGACCGCGTGATACGCGAATCTTTTGGTTAATCGAACGGTCGTCATTACTTTTAGCAAAGTGAATTGGTTTGTACACCTTAACACCATCAGTATATTTAACATGAACTTCATCGGCATCAGCTCGGACAACCTCACCGCTGCCTTCAGCGACAACTAGTTGGCTAGTATTACGAGCAATTTCTGCTTCAATACCAGTACCAACAATGGCGGCTTCTGGCGCAAGTAGTGGCACAGCTTGCTTCTGCATGCTTGAGGCCATTAAACTTCGGTCAACACGGTTCTTTTCAACAAACGGCACCAATGAGGCGGTCGATCCAAGAATCTGCTTGTGCGCCGCGTCCATATAGGTAACCTCGGATACATCAACTTGCTCTGGCAGTAGACCGTTGCGGGCACTGACGCGCTCCTCAACGAATGTATTATCATCTTTTAGCATGGCACCAGCGTCGGCGATAACCTCTGTAATTTCTTGAGAAGCATCTAGATAATGAACTTCGTCTGTAACTTTACCGTTAACAACCTTTAGATAAGGAGTTTCGATAAAACCATAGTCATTAACACGGGCATAAGCCGCAAGGTTTAATACCAAACCAATATTGGCACCTTCTGGCGTCTCAACGGCACAAAGTCGGCCGTAGTGAGTTGGGTGGGCGTCGCGAACATCAAAACCGGCACGTTCACGTGACAGACCACCTGGACCCATTGAGCTTAGGCGACGCTTGTGGGCAAGTTCTGACAAAGCGTTTGTCTCGTCCATCAACTGTGAAAGCTGTGAACTAGCAAAGAATTCACGAACAGCCGCAACAACTGGCCGAGCGTTAATTAGCTGTCCTGGCGTAACGTTTTCGATGTCAGACATTGACATACGATCCATAGCGTTACGTTGCATGCGAAGCATACCAACGCGGAACTGGCGAGCCACAAGCTCACCAACCAATTTGACACGACGGTTTGAAAGCGCGTCGATGTCATCTGCTAATTCTTGAGTGTTGTTTAGGCGAATAATTTCGCGAACTATCGCAACCAAGTCAGACACCTGGAATACACGATTTTCAGTCGTATTTGGCACTTCAAGGCCAAGGCGTTGGTTAAGCTTGTAACGACCAACTCGGCTGTAGTCGAATCGTTTAAAATCAAAGAACATACGCTCAATCATCGTGCGGGCGTTATCAACGGTGGCAAGATCGCCTGGGCGAAGACGTCGATAAACCTCGATTAAGGCTTCGTTTGAACCGTGTGAAGGATCTTTTTCAAGAGTGGCATCGATGTATTTCATTTCACCGGTATCAATATCGGCAAATAGACTCTTGATTTCAGATGTCTTGTTGTGACCTAGCGCGCGGAACAAAGTTGTAATTGGCAACTTGCGACGACGGTCAATTTTGACATAGATAGCACCATTGCTGGCAGTCTCAAACTCAAGCCATGCACCACGGCCTGGAATCAATTTTGCACCGTAAAAATTGCGAGTGGCAGCTTTATCGGCAGTAAAGAAGACACCAGCACTACGGATTAGCTGCGACACGACAACACGCTCAGTACCGTTGATAATAAACGTACCGCGGTCGGTCATCCATGGGTAATCACCAAGATAAATTTCTTGCTCTTTAACTTCACCAGTTACTTTATTGGTTAATTCGACGTTTGCATGTAGCGGTGCGTCGAAGGTTAAGTTATTCTCTTTGGCGAACAACTCGTCGTTTTTTGGATCCTGGAAGGCATATTCCTTAAAACGTAGCGCCAATTTTTGACCAGTATAGTCATCGATTGGGTTTAGTTCTGCAAAGATCTCACTTAGGCCGGTTTCGACGAATTCACGCCAGCTGTCCTTTTGGTGAGCAATTAAATTTGGTAAAGGCAATGCCGTATCGTCTTTTGTAAAGAAAATACGCTTGCTACTTACAGGCTTGGTTTTTGCCATAGGTATGCAATGCTCCTCGCAATAAATTGTATTAGTTAATAGGGTTTTCTTTGGCGCCGAAGATTCCCTTAACATTGGTCAGCCTATTGCATGATGCCACTCCTGCATTTAGGCATAGATAACCAAGCTACACTACTTCTTGTAAGCTATTGTGATGGTTTTATAGCCTTAAGTCAAGACTTTTGTAACTATTTTTACAACTAAATTGCTTTAGGCTTTTTTTATAACTTCGTCGATTAGGCCATATTCCTTGGCTTCTTCGGAGCTCATCCAAAAGTCGCGATCGGCATCTTTTTCGATTTTGGAGAGTTTTTGACCGGTATTTTTAGCAAGAATCTCATTTAAACGCTGCTTCAAGTAGATGCCTTCTTTAAGGGTAATTTCTTGATCAGTAATCTTGCCTTGAGTGCCACTTGATGGTTGATGAATCATAATCCGGCTGTTTGGTAACGCAAATCGCTTGCCTTTAGTACCACTTGAAAGTAAAAAGGCGCCCATACTAGCCTGCAGGCCAATACCAATTGTCTGAACATCAGGAGTTATATACTGAATCGTGTCATAGATCGCCATCCCGTCATAAACACTGCCGCCGGGACTATTTATATACAGCTTAATATCTTTCTTAG
>JAJXYZ010000079.1 GCA_021780305.1 bacterium
GATTAACTTCTTTAAGAACACCATCGATGCGATAGCGAATCTGGACATAATCCTCGCGAGGTTCGATATGAATATCGCTGGCGTGGCTTCGAATGGCATATTCCAGAAGCAAGTTAACCGTTTGAGCAATTGGCGAATCTTCAGCAATATCTTGTTCATTAACGGTTTGCTCAGCGCTGATATCTTCGCGCTGAACATCGATAACTTCATTTAGTTCTTGATTGACGTCGCCACGATAATTTTCAAGAGCCGCCAGGATGTTTTCACTGGTGGCGATGTAAATACGAGTATTCGAGCCAATCTCTTTTTGAATAAAGTTAACAGCTTGAATGTCATCGGGGTCTTCCATGGCGAGTTGGGCGACACCATCGTCACCGATTTTGAATAGCACGGCGTTATACTGGCGCGCGATTCTTTCTGGAATCCGATTTAACAGGTCGGACGGTATACTGTTTGGGTCAAGCTCAACATAAGGGATTTGCGCATAATCAGCGAAAGCCTGTGTAAGGCTTTTTTCGTTAATCACTTCTTTCTCAATCGCCAAATCTTGCAGAGGGCGCCTCGAATGGGTGGCCTCATCTTTCAGGGCTTTAATTTGCTCCTGTGTCGCCGCACTGCTGCGGAGGAGTAACTTTTCAATGATTGCATCAGGAATACGCATAATGCTTACGCTCCATTGTAAATGACCGCCGGACAAAGCGCCAGATGCTATAATGATTATTGATGATTAAAGAGGTTAAATCTGAAGCCGCGATGAAGACTTTTGGGGCGCAAATTGGTGCTTTACTTAAGTCGCGCGTAGTTATTGAATTGGTTGGTGATGTTGGTGCTGGTAAAACGACGCTGACTAAAGGCATTGCCACTGGATTAGGCGTCGACGAAGATGTCCAAAGCCCAAGTTTTACAATTAGCCGTGTCTACAGTGCGCACGATGGGCTGACATTGGCCCACTATGACTTTTACAGATTACAGGATGCTGGCATCATGGCCGATGAATTAAATGAAGCCGTCCATGATTTGTTTACGGTTATTATTATTGAATGGGGGAGCGTTGTTAGTGGTGTATTACCAACCGATCGTTTGACGATCCAAATCGAGTCACCAACTGAATCCAGTCGCCGATTGACAATTAACTCAGGCGGTCCAATTAGTGCCGCGATAGAGGGGAAATTATGATTTTGCTACTTGACACAAGCACGCCGATTTGTAAAATTAGCCTGATTGATGGTGACGATCGTTTCAATGATGAATGGGAAGCGGCCCGCAATCTTGCTAAAAGTTTGCTCGGTTACATTGAGCTAAACCTTAAAAAACACAACAAAACCTGGCAAGATATTAGCGCTATCGGCGTCTTTGAAGGTCCGGGTAGCTTTACTGGATTACGGATTGGCTTAACTGTCTTAAATACAATAGCCGACAGTCAGGGTATTCCAATTGTCGGTGGCCGTGGCGATAATTGGCAAGATAAAGTTTTAACTAAACTTCAGAGTGGTCAAAACGACAAAATTATTATGCCGTTTTATGATAGCGAGGCGCACATCACGGCGCCAAGAAAATAGCTTGTTTATAATACTAAAAAAAACTACACTATATATAAGTCCATTTGGACTTCTGAATAAATTTTGATATACCCGACTTTGGCCCTGAACATTTGATACACCTACTTTTCTGTAACTCTGCATCACATACCAGAGGTCAACGCGAGGAAGGAAACGATTATGATAGAAGCAGTTATCGCCGCTATTGTTGGCGTGTTTGCTGGCGTAGGTGGAACTTTTACTTACGAAAGGCGTCGCCGTGCTAACGGTAAACATCAAGCTGATAAAGTTATGGCCGAAGCTAAAACAAAGGCCTCTGATATTGTCCTAAAAGCTAAGGACGAGGCTTTATTGATGGTCAGCGATGCAAAAAAAGAAGAAGCTGAACGACGTCGTGAATGGCAAAAGACCGAGTCGCGTTTAGTAGAGCGAGAGGCTAATCTTGACCGAAAACTAGATGAGCTAGATAAACGATCTGAAAAGTTACGTTCCCAGGAGGACGAAGCCGAGGTTCTTAAAAACGAAATTCGCGACATCCGAACTAAACAGCAAGAAAAATTAGAAAAGATTGCTGGTCTTAAGAAGGCTGATGCTGCCGAAAAGTTGATGCAGATGACCGAAAAGGATATCAAGCAGGATTTGATTGGTCTAGTTGGAAAGCTGCAAAATGATGCTCAAGTTGATGCTGATGAACGTGCTCAGACTATTCTAGTTACCGCTATGGAGCGTATGTCGTCTGAAGTTACAGCCGAACGTACTGTTACAGCCCTTAAGCTGGTTGACGAAGAGATGAAAGGTCGGATTATCGGTAAAGAAGGTCGCAACATCCAGGCCCTACAGCGTGCGACTGGTGTTGATATTTTGGTTGATGATACGCCAGGTATGATTATCCTAAGCAGCTTCGACCCATTACGTCGCCAGGTTGCTCGCATGTCACTAGAACTGTTAATGAAAGATGGCCGAATCCATCCCGGCCGTATTGAAGAAGTTGTTGAGAAGGCCGAGAAAGAAATAGATAAAGAGGTTACCAGGGCAGGTGAGGACGCGGCGCGTGATGTTGGCGTTGTCGGTATTCCTAGGGAAATGCTACACCTACTAGGTGAACTAAAATTTCGAACCAGTTATGGCCAAAATGTTTTAATGCATAGTACCGAAATGGCGCATTTATCCGGTATGATTGCCGAAGAAATTGGTGCTGATGTTCGGGTTACCAAAATTGCTACTCTGTTACACGATGTTGGCAAGGCTGTCACGCATAAGCTGGAAGGCAAGCATCACCATATTGGCGCCGAGCTAGCCCGTAAATATGGCATGAGCGATGATATTGTACATGCGATTGAAGCACACCACGACGACATCGAAGCCACGACGCCCGAGGCTTTAATTGTTAGGGTCTGTGACGCATTATCGGCTGCTCGTCCAGGTGCGCGTAATATTAGCGCCGAGAATTTCGTCGAGCGTATGCGCGATCTTGAAAATATTGCGCTAAGCTTTCCTGGCATTGAAAAGGCCTATGCGATTAGTGCCGGTCGTGAAGTGCGTATTATCGTTAGCCCGAAGTCAATTGATGATTTGAGTGCTATCAAGCTAGCTCGCGATATTGCCAATAAGGTAGAAAGCACTATGCAATATCCAGGTACCATCAAAATAAATGTTATTCGTGAAACTCGAGCTATCGAATACGCTAAGTAGGCGACAAAGGCTTGCTAAAAATAACCTCCAACAGGGGGTTATTTTTATCCCCCACTCCCCTGCCCTATACTGTAAAAAACACAACATAAATAAAAATTTATAATATTACTTAAAGCAATCATTTATTGATAATCATAATCGCAAATATTGATTTGAGCTTTATTGTAAATTATTAGTTTATTTTAAAATATTAGATGCTTCTAGGTGTGACTATATATAAAGGTGACTATAAGAGAGGTGCTACAAGGACTTCTCCCCTACTGAAAGTGTGTTAATCGGAATTGAAAAACACTTGGATAAGTTTGCTCGAGAAGTTTTTCAACGTTAGCTTCTGGCGCCGCGTAAGCCGATATAGCCCTTTTCGTGTAGATAATCGCGTGCAGCTTGGGCTACTTTTGGGTCCCACTCAGCGAAACCGCCGTTCGCGTGAAGTGTAGCAAGCTCTCGGTCTGTTATAGAAGATGCGCCGCGTCCTGTCTCGGCCCCAATGGCGGCACGTAACCATAGCACGGGGTCATGTAATAGTAATGCACGGCTTAATTCTGGATCAAGTACGGCATTATGCAGTACGCCGTCATCAGTAAGTAGTTCATTTGCTTCAATTGGTTCGCTAAATTCATATGCGCCAAATTCACTATTCATAATATTCACAATAATACAACTTTTTACAAGAATGTCAATAATCAATCTTTTTTTGATTGGCAGGGTATGTCATTCGATAAGTCGAAAGGCTTTATTGTGGATGGATTTAGGTCTCTCGCTCTGATGTCGAGCGGTTGAGTCTATGTAATTACGCCAAATAAAAACAGCCACATACAGTGACTGATTTTATTTGGTCGGGGTGAAAGGGCTCAAACCTTCGACCTCTCGGTCCCAAACCGAGCGCGCTATCAACTGCGCCACACCCCGATAGGTGTTACTTCAGAGATTATAAACTATCGGGTGGTATATTTCCAGTAGTCAGGACGATATTATCAGGTTAGATTTAGTTGCTTGAAGCGTAGAATCGCGCTATTATTAGGATAATTAAATAATGAAGACAACATTTATACGCATTTTTCGCAAGATTAGTAGCCTGCCAGGCATCGATTGGGCAATTTTGAGTGCAGGACTAGTTACTTATGGTGGCCTAACTTTTGCGACTATAACTAAATCATCTATCTGGTTTGATGAAGCCTTTAGTGCCTTTATTGTTAGGTTTAATTTTTTTCAGATTGCCCGTTATACTGCTACAGATGTACATCCACCGTTTTATTACTGGGTTTTAAAGCTTTGGACGATACTGTTTGGTACGAGTGAAGTTGCCTTTCGATCGCTCAGTCTGTTATTTGGCTTAACGGCGATAATTTTTGGATTTTTACTTGTTAAACGACTATTCGGTCGACGCGCTGCCTATGTTAGTCTTTTGTTCCTAGCTATTTCACCAATGCTGGTTCGATATGGCCAAGAAGCCAGAATGTATACCTTGGCGGCAACTATCGCCCTGGCGGCAACCTATGTTTTGACATTTGCTGTGCAGTCAAAAAAGCGCAAACCGTGGGTAATTTATGGCATTTTAGTTGGTCTTGGCATGTGGACACATTACTTCACTGCCTTAATTTGGTTATCACACTGGTTGTGGCGATTTATCGTTACGCGTCAGACTGGTCTTCGCGGTATTAAACTTCGCAAAGCTTTCTTTAATAAAAATTGGATATTGGCGCATATCGTGGCGGTCGGTTCGTTTATTCCATGGATGCCATTTATGGTCATACAATTGTCGGTCATTCAAGGCGGCGGTTTTTGGATTGGCCCAGTCAGCGCTAACTCATTTACGAACTACTTTACAAACGTATTGTTTTATCTTGAGCACGAACAGGCAATCAAGCTATATGGAACAGCCTTTGTTGTCATTGCTGCTTTGTTGATATTATTTGCTGTCAAGTTGTATAAATCCTTTAGTAATAAACAACGTCAGAATTACCTGTTAATTATAGCGATAGCTTTTACGCCACTCTTTATATTATTTGCAGCTTCAACTTTTCCGATTCAATCTTCTTTTGTAGAGCGCTATTTTATACCGTCTACGGCAGCTTTTGCGATGTTTGCCGGTATTACACTATCGCTTGGTATTAAAAAATTGCGACCAATCTGGAGGACCTCGGCTATTGCGCTAGTTGTTGTTAGTATGCTGTTTGGTGTAATGAATGTTTATCACTACGGTAACTACAATAAAAACAGCAGCACTAAGGTAATGACACGTGAAGTTGTTAAGGCGATTCAAGCTAAGGCTAAGCCGGGCGAGCCGATTATTTCAGCCACACCTTGGGTTTTTTACGAAGCTGTTTTTTACAACACCACATCTAATCCGATGTATTACATCAATGCTCAAACGGACTATAAGTACGGCTCACTCGATATGTTAAAGGATAGTCCGCAATTTCAGATTAAAGATTTAGCAGCTTTTTCTAAAGAGCATTCAACGGTTTGGTATATTGGCTTTTCAACCGACAAGCCGCTTAGCTCGCCAAGTAAAAACTGGAAAGAGATTCAAAATTTTGCAATTTATGATCCAGTTGATAACAAACCGAGTTATCGTGCAAGCGAATTTCAGACTAACTAGCGCGGTATTATAGCGCGTACGTAGGGTGATTTTACTAATCCCCAGACGATCATGACGGCAACGATGCCCAGTAAACTATTAACTATTATATTGTTGCCGCTGATTGTAAAAAAACTAATTACACATAAAGCCACACCGTGTAATATGTAGGCAGTTAGAGAATGCGACCCAATTAGACTAAGTAACCAATCGAACCAACGTTTAATCCAATTATGCAGCCTGGCAAACAGTAGAATAAAGCCAGTGAACCACAAGAAGGCCATAGCTAAGCGATACAGACTGATAGTATCTTTGACAAACAGGCTATTTAGACTATCGGCAAAAACGGGGAAGTTGCTGGCATAAAACGTACAAATAACAGATAGGGTGATGGTTAGAGCTGAAAGCGACCAGATTGTGATTGTTGCCAATCGGCGACGTGATTCTTTCAGCCTAAACCACCAATTATGAATATTTTCTAGATAGTAGCCAACAGCGCTTGGAATAAAAAAGAGCGCCTGCCACTGCATAGTCTGATTATTAAGTCGCCAGCCGAGAGCTAGGATAGATAAGCTGGTTAGAACTACTAGCCATGCCTTACCGTGCCTTAGTAACCAGACGGCAACTGGTGAGACAGCTAGGAAGATGGCGTAGTAAGTTAGGAAAAATACCCAAGTATTGGTGTACTGTAAAGTAACGGTTTTTAAGATAACATCCCCCCAATCATTCATCGTAAACGGTGGAGTTGGGGCGCCACCTTTTAAAGAGACGTACCAAATGACTGCAACATAAAACAGCGAGCTGATAATTGACCATAGATACAACAAACCGGCGCGCTTGATTAACTTTTTACTAGTTATGATGATTGGTTGAGATTTATTTTTTTGACCTCTTATATAGCCAATTAGTAGGCCAGATATAATCACAAAACCTTCGGCGGCCGTTACCCACAAAAGTGCGTGGCCGCTCATGACGCCAAAAATACTTGGCCAGCGTGATAGATGGTCGATTATAATCGTGACGATAAAGTAGCCCCGTAGATAGTCAAGTGTTAGCAGACGACTGGGAATTTTTGGTATGGACATCAACCTGTATTATACAGGTCTTGACTTATGCCATCCTGAAAAAGCGTATAATAGATATATGATAAATATCACATATGACGCACCAGATTTTAAACTAAAAGACGAGACCGGAGTCGAGCATAAATTGTCTGACTATAAAGGCAAATGGCTTGTTCTGTATTTTTATCCAAAAGATGAAACGCCCGGCTGTACGGTTGAAGCATGTAGCTTACGTGATGCACGTGATGACTTAGCATCCTTAGGCGCTGACGTGGTTGGCATTAGCAAGGACGAGGCGAGTAGTCACGAAAAATTTAAAGCCAAGCATACCTTAAACTTTACGCTATTAACTGATAGCGATGGGTCGGTTATGCAAGCTTATGGCGCATGGGGCAAAAAAATGTTTGGTCAAGAAGGGGTTTTACGCAAGACATTTATTATTGACCCTAGCGGTAAAGTCGTCAAAGTATATGGTCGGGTTACACCACTTGGTCATGGTGAGCAGGTCGTAGCAGATCTTAAGAGTTTATTAGCGGCCTAGCGTGGTCGCTTGCTGGCAACGCGTCGCGCTGGTTCAACAAAACTATCGCCAATCACTTCACTATAAAAGGCGCCATATTTACGCGTAACTGCTTTTTCGATTAAAAAGTCGGCGATTTTAGGATTTTTTGGTAAAAGTGAACCGTGTAAATAACTGCCTATAACGTTTTTATAAATTGCACCCTCGGTGTCGTCTTCGAGGTTGTTACCGGCCCCTAGTATTACTTTACCTAGCGGTTTGACGCCGGTACCTAGGTAGGTTTGGCCACTATGGTTTTCGTAGCCAATAATATTGCCGAACTGTTGGCTGGCAGTAATAATATTGCCGATTAAACGCTCGGATTTGCCGTGAGTCTCAATATCGAGTAGGCCAATTCCCTGAATAACCTCTCCATTGGCGGTTTTAAAGAACTTTCCGAAAAGTTGATACAGTCCACAAATCATCAGCATTGGGACGTTATCATCGGCAAGCTCAATCAGTGCTGGTCCAATTTTAAGTAGGTCGGCTTGAATCTTTAATTGTCCACTATCTTGGCCACCGCCACCAACTATAATGTCGGCATCAGTGGGGAATTCATCGCCTAGGTTATAGGCTGTCAAGTTAACTTCATAACCATACCATTCAAGTCGGCGTTTGATTACCAATGTATTGCCAAAATCACCGTAAATATTCATATCACGTGGATATAGTTGCAGGATTGTGATTGGTCGTCCGGTCATCCGATTGCCTTTACAGTAGTTAATTTTGCGATTTGTCGTCGAAGCTCTAGCATAGCAGTGTATGTGCAGTAAATTCGTTTTGGTGATTGTTGGTTATTCGCCAGAAACTTCCTTAGTGCCTTTGCAATATCAATCTCGATATCTTTAACAGATACGTTGTCGTATTGTAAGCGTATCGCCATGTCATAGGCTCGTATGCCAGCAAGTTGGTCTACACCGTTTATTAGCGAATCAAAACTAACATCCCACAGCCAAGACATGTCTCGGCCATCAGCGTAATTATCATTAATCGCAATCATTGTGGCATAACCATCGGGCTTGAATGATTCAAGCCCCAATCTAAAACCGGATGGATTTTTGACAAGTATAAGTTCGATGGGCTGGCCTTTGACTAACAGCCTTTCGCCGCGTCCAAAAGCAGGTGTGACATTAGATAAGGCCTCGATTATTTTTTTAGCATCAATATTCGTACCTAAAATCGCTCGGACGGTGGCCAAAGCGGCGGCTGCGTTAAAAACATTATAAATTCCATTTAGTTTTAGCGGTGTCGCAATATTTTTACCATTAATACTAAATGTTGCAACGTTTTCATTAAAATCTATTAACTCGACGCTAGCCTTTTGACTGCCATTTTGATGGTTGCCGCCATGTAAATCATCGTCGCTTGGAAAGCGGTTAATCAGTTTAGGACTTAGTCCAAAATAGGTTACTTTTTTACCATTTAAATAATTGGCGATATTGGCAATACGTTGATCTTCGCGGTTTAACACAATTGTATCAGTCGTCGCCATGGCGATTGTTTGAAGCATTTTGGCAGTGGCGTCGATTTCACCAAAGCGGTCAAGCTGGTCGCGCATAACATTTAGGATAAGACTATATGTCGGCGGGATGCTGCGCACAAAGTTGACTGCATGGGCCTCGTCGAGTTCTAATACGGCTATATCAGCCTGAAGTTTGCCGCGTAGATTAATTTCGCCAAGTAGGGCCGCGGCGACACCGCGCGTAAAATTGCTACCGGTTCGATTAGTAAAAACTTTTAAGCCTTGGCTTTCAAGTAGCTCGACAACCATTTTTGTTGTAGTCGTTTTGCCGTTTGTACCACTGACAACGACTACACCGCGTTCTAAAGAGGCGAGTGTGTTTTTTATAAATGATGGGTCAATTTTTTCTACCACAAGACCAGGGAGAGCCGACCCGCCACCGCGCAATTTTGCGGCAGCACGAACGGCCTTACCTAAAATGGTGACATAGGGTTTGGACATATGGTCTATTATAGCCTAAACGGTTATAATGAAGACATGTTTTTGGTGGGTATATTATCTTGGTGGTATAACGAGGGATGGCGACAGCGCTACAGTCTGATTATTAGTCGGCTGGCGAGTGTTAGTGATCGTTTTTCGATTATCATTTTACTATCGACATTGTTTGCGCCATATCGACAAATCTCGGCCGGTGGTGTTAAAGGGGCGATTGGTGTGCAATTTAGGGCCTTTATTGATCGATTGATATCACGTTTTGTTGGCTTATTAGTACGCCTACTTATGGTTATTGTTGGATTAATCGCACTGATTTATCAGATCATAGTCGGGGCAATCGTTTTATTGTTTTGGCCGCTAATTCCGATTTTTCCGGTGGTTGGATTAATTTTATTTGCGATAGGTTGGATTCCAGCATGGCTTTAACTAGCTTTAACTACCGAAGTGCTCGAGCTGAGAAAGCGCGTATTAGTATTAGCATTGGTAAAACTAGCCTTAAATTACTTGACATAGCTGCGGTTTTATTGTTAATCGCCGGTGTCTGCTTTGTGATAATTGGTGTCACAATTGGTTGGGTTTTGATCGGATTTGCGGTGATACCGGCTATGATTTCTGAATGGAAGAACGGGGAATTGACGATTTTAAAAGCGGATACTAAAAATGAATCAATCGACGGGTTACTCGAGGCTGATATTTTAGGATTGCTGCCCCCTACCCCATCACCTTACGACATCGCTACCCTACTTGGTCAGGTTTATGGCGGTCAATTCTTTGCTGTCAGATTTGGAGTAGGAACGGGCTTTTTGCAGGAAATAGCCTCAAAAGACACTAATGATATTGAAGCTTTGTGGCAAGAAGCCTTCGCTGTTCGTAAGCAGGTTGGGGGTGGTCTAATAACAGCCGGCATGCTAGTTGTGGCTCTTATAAAAACGCATGCTAACAACGCGATGCTATTAGCGCATTTACAGCTTGATATTGACGATTTATTGCAAGGTATTACTTGGCAACAACATATCAATGATCTGATTGCACTTACCAAGTTGCCTCGTCGAACGGGTGGGATTGGTCGTGATTGGTCGTTTGGCTGGACTCCACTTTTAACTCGGTTTGGGCAAAATATTAGCGATGGTGTGGCCGGCGGAAGTCTGCTGACGGTTAAACTTGAGTCTCATATGGAAGCTTTAGAACATTTAGTTACCAGTCTGAGCGCTAAGGGACAAGGCAATGTCGCCTTAATTGGTCCAGATGGAGTAGGAAAGACGACGATTATTTATGCATTAGCCGAGAAGTTGATTGATCCAAAAAGTGACGTTCCGGCTGATTTGCAGTTCCGTCAGATTTTTATGTTAGATGCGTCGTCCTTAATTTCAGCTGCACCAGGACGGGGTGAACTCGAGAACTTAGTTGTACGTATTTTAGGTGAGGCTTACTCTGCTAAAAATATAATCATCTGTCTTGATAATGCCCAATTATTTTTTGAAGAAGGTATTGGGTCGGTTGATTTGTCGAATGTTCTGCTGCCAATAATCGAAAATGGTCGGATGCGTATGATTTTTGCGATGGACGAAGGTCGCTATCTACAAATCAGCCAGCGTAATTCTAAACTTGCTAATGCGTTTAACCGAATAGCGGTTAGTTCGCCGTCCCGTGCGGAAGTTATTGCAGTTTTACAGGATCAGCTGATTAATATCGAATTCCGCCAAAATGTAACTTACATGTATCAGGCTTTGGGTGAAGCCTATCGTTTAAGCGAGCGCTATATTTATGACCTAGCTATGCCAGGACGAGCAGTTAAGCTACTAGAAGCGGCGGCTGGTTATGCTGAGGGTGGGTTGGTGACAGCACGGTCTGTTCAACAGGCGATTGAAAAAACTCAGGACATAAAAATTGGCATCGCCAGCGGTGATGACGAGCGTGATAAACTACTTAATCTAGAATCGTTGATTCACGAACGAATGATTAATCAAACTAGAGCGGTTAGTGTGGTTAGCGACGCACTGCGACGCGCTAGGGCTGGTGTACGCAACCAAGACCGCCCAATTGGCACGTTCTTGTTTCTTGGTCCAACAGGCGTCGGTAAGACCGAACTAGCCAAAGCGCTCGCGGAGGTTTATTTTGGCGGTGAAACGAATATTATCAGACTGGATATGAACGAATATGTCAGTAACGATGACGTTAGTCGTTTGATTGCCGATGGCGCCACTGACAGTATGAGTTTAACGGCGCAGGCTATGAAGCAGCCGTTTAGTGTAATATTGCTGGATGAGATTGAAAAAGCACATCCAAATGTTCTGACAACCCTATTGCAAATGCTTGATGAGGGGATTTTACGCGATGTTAAAAACCGGGAAGTTAGTTTTCGGGATGCGATTATTATTGCCACCAGCAATGCTGGAGCTGAACGGATTCGTGAGCATATTGAGCGTGGCCTTGATATCGAGAAATTTGAAGATCAATTAGTCAATGAGTTAATTGAAGGTGGCCAGTTTAAGCCAGAATTTTTGAACCGTTTTGACGAAATAGTTATGTTTAGGCCGCTTAAAAAAGATGAACTCTTGCAAGTCGTCGATTTGATGATAAAGAAAGTGAATGAGACTTTAGCGCTTCAAAAAGTGTCGGTTAGTGTTAGTCCAGAAGCTAAAGCATATCTCGTTGATCAGGGTTACGATCCACGGCTTGGGGCGCGTCCGATGCGTCGGGTTGTTCAAAAAGCTGTCGAAAATACCGTTGCTAAAAAAATGCTGTCTGGCGAAGTCGAACCAGGTGGTGTCGTTGAAATTACGCTTGAGCAAGTCCAAACCTTAATTACATCTAAGGCTCAGGCTGATGACATCGTGGCGCAATCGCAGCAAATAGATAAGGCTTAGGCGCGCAAAATTTCTTCTTTGCCGTCGCTAGAAATGCGAATTATTTTGGACGGTTTAGCATTTACATCACCTTCGATATAACAATCTACGCTGTCACCAAAATATGCTTTAGCTTCGCTAATATTAGTGGCCGGCGGCAAACCTTCCGGGTTAGCGCTTGGGGCGGCGAGTGGACCGGTTGCTTTGATTAGTTTTCGGATTGATTCATTTTGTGGTAGGCGAAAGGCCAGTGAATTTGTGCCGCGGTGTAAATACTCGAGTTGTGGGTTAGGGCAATCAAGGATAATACTAACGGGGCCCGGCCAGTAGGAGTTTAGTAAATCGGTAACAGTCTTATTAGGATTGATTCCAAATAACTTTAAATCGTCTACCTCAGAAATCAAGATAATAAACGGTTTGGCCGGGTCGCGCTGTTTAACGTTATAGATTTTTTGAACAGCCGAGGGATTGGTAGCTTGGGCGACGACTCCATAAATCGTATCCGTCGGAATAACGGCGATATTACCGCCGATGATTACTGGGATGGCAGGTGATAAATCAGTTTTTTGCATACTCATATAACTATACCAAACTAAAATAAATAGAAGCTAGCCTAGCTTCTATTTATTTGGGGCGAATGATGGGGCTTGAACCCACGACCTCCGGATCCACAGACCAGCGCTCTAACCAACTGAGCTACATCCGCCATACGTAATTGGACTTAGCCATTGTAACAGATTGAGCTAGATAATAAAATATCAGCTGGTACTTTTACAACACCTTGATTACTGTTATAATGGCCAAATATGCGGGCGTCGTATAAAGGCTAATATGTCTGCCTTCCAAGCAAACGATGAGAGTTCGATTCTCTCCGCCCGCACCA
>JAJXYZ010000078.1 GCA_021780305.1 bacterium
TATCAGCTGGTACTTTTACAACACCTTGATTACTGTTATAATGGCCAAATATGCGGGCGTCGTATAAAGGCTAATATGTCTGCCTTCCAAGCAAACGATGAGAGTTCGATTCTCTCCGCCCGCACCAAATAAAAAACCGTGTCATGCTGGCACGGTTTTTTATTTGGTATGAACGAGTTGTGTGTCTTTTTTGATATACTTCTATTATGTCTACTCCAACACATTCAGTCAGTGTAGCCGGTGCTATATATGATGAATCCGCCGACTCATTCCTAGTTATTCAACGGCGAGATAACGGCGAATGGCAATTACCCGGCGGTGTCCTAGAACTTGATGAAACTATTGAAGAAGGTGTTATTCGAGAAGTTCTCGAGGAAACTGGTGTCGTAGTAAAGCCCGTAAAACTCACTGGAGTGTACAAGAATATGATTAGAAAAATCGTCTCACTAGTCTTTCTTTGTGAAGTTGTATCAGGTGATTTGCAGATCAATGATGAAGCTCAAAAGGTCGAATGGATGGCAGCCGTTCGGGTGCCGGAAATGATGAGCGAAGCCTTTGCTGTCCGGTTACTGGATGCTATTAGTGATAATACGCCAGTCATTAGAACAAATGACGGAACTAATTTAATTTAGCATCTTTTTGTTATGATTAGTTTATGAGTGATTTTACCCATCCAGCTCTTGATGTCCAGAATGACAGACCGCTTGTATATACCGCTATGTCAAAACACTTGTTTTACTTTCGCATGTTTATCTCGGCATTTGTTCTAGAAAACGGCGGAGTACCGTTAAATCCATTTATGATATTTGACTATTTCTTACTTGATGTGGTTGAACGCGATCTAGTACGTGAAGGTAATAATAACCTTGTGAAACGTTGCGATGAAATTTGGGTGTTTGGAGCAGTTAGCGATGGTGTACTGGCGGAAATTCAGATTGCAAACGAACAAGGAAAGAGTGTAAGATATTTTGTAATCGAAAAATCGCGTAAAATTGTCGAATCAACAAAAGAAAATGTTCAATTAGAAGAAGACATTGCCGATATGAGACACTTACTCTAAGCTTTTGTTACAATTATGTTATGCAAAAACACCCACTCACTCAAGAAGAATTTGACTTAATCTATGGTAAGGTTCCCCGTCTGACGGTTGAGGTGGCTGTTCGCACGGATGACGGACTTGTTATGACTAAAATCCCAAAGGGCCCTATGAAGGGCCAATGGAATGTTGTTGGTGGAACGGTTCGTTTTGGTGAAAAGCTAGTCGAAGCCGCAAGGCGAGTCGCAAAGTCCGAACTAGGCATAGACGTGGCTATTGGTGAAAATCTTGGCTATATTGAATATCCTGAAATTTTAGCAGCGGGTGAGCGAGGTTGGCCAGTCGGAATGGTGTTTGAAGCGACTATTATTTCGGGTGAGCTGACAAAAAGTGATGAGGGTGAAACCGTCGAGTGTTTTAAACGGGTTCCGGAAGGAATGATTGCCTCGCAGGCGCATTTTTTCGAAAGTTATTTAAAAAACTCCTATATTTAATCGGATAATTCATGCTTTTAACCTTTTCGGCTATAATGTACAACAGGTACGCCCCGGTAGCTCAGTTGGATAGAGCAGAGGACTTCTAAGCCTAAGGTCGCTGGTTCAATCCCAGCCCGGGGTACCATAGATATATTAAATCGGTGGGTCATAAGAGTAGAGTTATATGATTGAAAAGTTGTACCAAAAGCAATACGAGCGAACAAAAGAACTTGTTCAGAATCCTGACTGGTTTCTTGAGTTTGGGCGTGTGCGAAAACTTCGACTAATCGGTCTGGGTGCAATTCAAGCTGCAAAGGCTGGTAATATTACAGAGGCAGCAAATTATGCTCGCCGGCAAACTTTTGATATTTTTGAACAACTCCTATCAGAACATCAAGTACGACTTGGGATTCCTGGTCAAGACGAACTGGATGATCAAGACGAGGCACGAGAACCGGTTAGTCAAATTGTTATTCACCACTCATCGCGCGCTGAAGGTATTTCGTTAACGGCCTTAAACGCACTTCATCTTCTTAATCTATACGTTCCGGTCTACCAGAGAAAGACAAGTCCGGTACTCGATAGTAAAGGTAATCGACAGCCAATTTATTCGGGTCATTTCAATGAAGCAGGTGAACAAGTCTTCTATGGATATCACTGGAAAGTAGAACAGGACGGTGAAGTGCACCGACTGCTAGATGATTCTGCGCTCGGATGGCATGCGGGGGATTGGGAGGTCAATAAACGCAGCGTTGGTATTTGTATCGATGACGATATTGGTCACAAAAACCCAACGGAGGATTCGCTTGCCGCCGTTGCGGATATCATTAAGCGCAACTATCCGACACTGCCTGTTGACGCGGCCACTATAGTCGGTCATAGCGAAATTATTCATACCAGTTGCCCAGGTGATAAGTTTATCGATGGATGGAAGAATAGCTTGCTCGAAAGAATAGCTGCCTAATAGGCTTTCTTCGAAGCCTTTTGTTATAGTAATAACATGTACGATAAAGCGGTTGTAGTTTTAGGTTGCGGAGTCGATGCGAAGGGTAATCTTAGCGAAGATGCCATAAATAGTGTGCGATTAGGTGTTGAGGCTTTAGAAGATTCAAGTACTTGTTTAATTATGTCCGGTGACGTTAGTTACAAGGCGACTTTTAAACCTTCGATTAGTGAGGCGCAGGCGATGAAGGATTATGTGGTTTCGCTAGGTATTGGGATTAACCGTGTATTCGTTGAAACCGAATCAAAAGATTCGCTCGGCAATTTATTCTTTACAAAACAAAATCTACTTATTCCACTCGGCATTACATCGTTAAGCATTGTTCGTGGTCCGAATCAAAGCAGTAAGCGTATTGATTATTTAGCGACCAAGATTTTGGGCGGTAAATATAACTTTAAAATTATTGAACCACCTGTCGAACGACCAGCCGAGCAAGAGCGTGAACAAAAATCACTAAAACTAGCCAAAGAATGGCTAGACAGCATTCCTAACGGCGATATGGGTGCAATTTATGATTTGATGCGTCGTAAGCACCCTGGCTACAATAGCTCGCTAAGCCTTGAATCGCTTAAATAGCTTCTTTAGGCCATTCTTAATTTGATTATTAGACAATCCTGGTATACTGGTGCCATGCAATTTATGTACATTTTTGCTAAATACGTTTTGTACTTTCTTGTTTATAGCTTGTTGGGCGCACTGTCCGAGACG
>JAJXYZ010000018.1 GCA_021780305.1 bacterium
GTTCTTGACCTCTGACATCATCGATTAGTGGTGGCAAAGGTGGCTCATTTAAAGCTGAGAAATCAGGTTTTAGTAATGGCTGTAGCTTAAGCTCTCCTTTAAGATGTAAAAATATCTCCTTTAATGATGTTACGGGAATGATTTCGATGCCGCTAATTAGGCTAGCCTGTCGGGCGCTAGTAACCGGAAGGAAGACGCGGCTATAGCCATAGTGACGGGCGGTCTCGGCGATGCTTATAGCACCCTTTATAGGTCGTAGATTGCCGTCTAGGCCCAGTTCGCCGGCGTAAATGGCCTTGTCTAGCTCTTGTTGACGTATCTGGCCGCTGACGCATAATACGGCTAGAGCGATTGGTAGGTCATAGTGCGCCCCATCTTTGGGCAGTTCGGCCGGGGCTAAATTAATAGTGATGCGCTTTTTGGGAAATTCAAGTAGCGAGTTAGTAATGGCGCTACGGACACGTTCTTTGGCTTCGTCGATTGCCTTGTTGCCTAGTCCGACGATTTGGAAAGAGGGTAGTCCATTAGTAGAATCACTTTCTACCTCAACGAGTGAGCCTTCAAAGCCGATTGGTGCAATTGTTATAACACGAGCAACCATAAGTATTATTAGTTAAGCACGACTATCATAAAGCTGCAAATAATGATATAATCAATCTGTTATGTTGGGGCTGACCTTAGCTTTGACGGAAGGATTTTAACAGATTATTTTGCAAGTCGACCGTGGGCGTAACCCACAAATTTTAATTGCAACAGCATTTAAAACAGCAAAAGCTAAGGTAGTTGCGTTTGTTAATTCATTCCAACCCCTTGTTTTTGCGCCAATCGCAGCCTAATACGCTCGATCATCACTTTCTGCAGGCGACATAGACAGTTAGTGGTGTTATAAGTATGTCGCTTGTCGGTTTGATGGGCAGCAACGTCAGACCGAGACATTTTTTGCGCGGCAATCGTAGTATTTTACGTCTAGCTCCTAGCTACGAATGCCGTTAAGCACCAAGATAGACTAAACTTGTAGGCGAATAATAGGTTACCTTTCGGACCGGGGTGCGATTCCCCGCAGCTCCACCAAATTTATATTAAAAAATACCTGCTAAATAGTGGGTATTTTTAATTTTAGACGCTATATATACGCATTTTTTTAAAATATAAAACAACCGCCTGCGAGGAACGGTTGTTTTAATGTGGAGTTTTGGATAGCTGTTTGTTTTTGGCCCCTGCATAAGTTTTTTATTCAGAAGCTACCCCTATAATATGACGCGAAGACGCTTGTGTCAATAACAATTGTAAAGATTTTTTAGTAAAAAATACCACGCAGACACCTGAATATTTTTAGTATCTGTTAGGTATGTCTGGTAACTATATTGATGTGTCAATTTTATTACCGCCTAATCGTCGTAAATCTAGCTAGTTTTATAATGACGATATAAAAATGATAAGTCTAAAGCAGGCGAGGTGTGTAAGTAGAATTATAAACTGCTGAACATTAGGCAATAAATAGCTTATATAATGCTTAATAAATATATTCAATAATTTATGATATTTTAAAAAAATAACTCAATCGATTTAGGCCGATTCTTAATACTAAGAACGCGGGTTAAGTTAATGCGGTAATTTTTAGTGATTTTTGATATACGTCTATATCTACGAGGTTTAGGCTTGCAGCAACTTTGCTATAACAATAGTGATGCCTGTCGTCATAATTTATAGGCGTACGGTTTAAGCTTGTAGACGGCGACATTAAGTGATTGACGGCACGTTATATTGCCAAAAGATCTGTATATCCTGTGTGAATATAATTAACCATTGTAAATACAACATCGTTGTTACTAATGAGTATTATCCTATTTATATCTGTCAATATATCACATATAGATTTAATAAGTAAATCCTACAACATATATTTAGTAAGTTACGTATTGACCAATTGAAGAGCTTATGGTAACGTAGAGACAAGCTTTTACAACACAAACACAAAGCCAAAAAACACCTTAACAATTCAACATTCTCCATACCGATTCTTTGACGAATATTCGGTAACGACACGTAGCTAAATTGACTTGCGTAAGCAGGACACGTACCTTTGCTACTTGCTGGCGTTACCGATGTTTCGCCAAATCGGCGTAACGCTTTATGTCTAGTACTGACGCCTCCGGCGTCGTGGAAACACATAGAGAACGTACAGACATATGCTCCTTATCTAAGGAGCGGTCAGTACGAATAGCCTGCAGCGGCAGGTGGTCCATGATTCACGGCTCATATTTTTTATACTAGGAGCGTCAGTCGCAATCTAGACATTTACACTTGTCGCTCGGGCTTGTTCAAATTTATGATTATTTGGTGCTATAGTAATCATAATCATGTTAAAGAAAGCCGTCATTATAATAACCCTTGTAAGCCTCTGTTTACTGGTAGCTTTAGTAAATACAACAACACCTACGGGTATTGGTCCATTTGGTATATTGGCCGTATATATGTCTGCTTACCTGTCATTACTTGGTGTAATGACTTTTTTTATATTTTTCATTAGTAAACTAACGTCACATTTATCATCGGCATTTACAGTTCGAAAGCCAATTTTAGCCTTGTCGTTTAAAAAATCATACTATTATTCGACTATTTTCGCAGCGGCTCCGATCATGTTAATCGGTCTTCAGTCGGTTGGATCAGTTGGCTGGTATGAGATAGGATTAGTCGTGTTATTTGTGGTAATCGGCTGTATTTACATCACAAAAAGAACAAGTTAAATTTCTGTACATAAGCTTGATGGCATTATGCTATAATTACAGATATGGAACCGGAAACCTCGTTACCTAAGATTGGACAAGAGCGAGCCCCCGAAGGCTATAGTCAAGCTATTGAGCGTGCGCCTCAGCTTGCGAGCCCAGAAGTTGGCATCGAAACCGGCGCAGAACGTCGTGAACAAGCGGCGGAAGCGGCTGCTGCAGCCGCTGATAGTAGCGGTCTACCAACTGCCTTGCCTGGCCCAGCACCTATATCTGACGTGCCAGTTGTGACTAATCAACAGTCTAGTGCCAGCCCATTGGTGGCAAATGACGATGATCTTATTGAGAAGGAATGGGTTGATCGTGCTAAAAAAATTGTTTCTGATACCAAGGAAGATCCTTATAAACGGGAAGCGGCCGTTAGTGAACTACAAAAAGACTATCAGAAAAAACGCTACGGAAGGGAGTTAGGTGAGGCCTAGTTGCTACACCTAATATTAAGGTTGGGCGAATGCTAAGTTTTATCATCACGATCGTCGTAGTAATCGTTCTTATGTGCGTTGTTTTAGTGTTTGTAGTTTCTCAGTATAAAAAGACTTTACGTGAAGCCAAAAATTATGAACGTGGTCTGAAGATGGTGCCGTTATATATCCATATCCCGCCCTCAAGCGATGATTTAGAGGGTGGTGGCCGCGATGAGCGTGACGTGACGGAAGAGGTTCTGTCGCAGGCACAGGTTATGTATAACATTTTGGCGAGCACCGCCACGAAAGGCTTTAAGAGCCGGGTTTATGGTCAACGACATATATCCCTAGAGATTATGGCCCATGAAGGCTTGGTTCATTATTATGCGGTTGTACCGACTGTCCTAATAGATGTCGTTACTCAGGCTGTAGCTGCTGCTTATCCATCAGCTCGACTTGAAGAGGTTCAGGAGCGCAATATATTTAACCAGGCTGGAAAACTAAGTGGCACAATTGGTGGCGAGTTTACTCTTAAGAAGAGTTTTGTGTATCCAATCGCAACTTATCAAGAATCAAAGCGCGATGCAGCCCGGGCGCTTTTAAATGCTTTGTCGGCAGCTAATCGTGAAGACGGTGTAGCTGTGCAGATTTTACTTCGGCCGGCGGCTGATGGCTGGACTAAGAGCTCGGTGTTTTTTGCGAATCGTATCAAAAAAGATAAGGGACAAAAGAAATCTGGTCTGGGCGGACTGCTTGACGGTAAGGGTTTAATGGAGGCTTTATGGAAACCACCGGAAGCAACTGACGTTAAACCAGAAGATAAACAGCTTAGCTCACTCGAACAGTCGATGGTTGATTCGATCGAAGAGAAAACTCGGCACCCTGGCTATGAAACCCTTATAAGAGTGGTAGTGTCGTCGAATACAGCTGCTCGGTCGCAGACACTACTCAAAAACGTCGTTGCGGCTTTTTCGCTATTCGATTCACCGGCTAACAATGGCTATAAGTTCACTGTCTCGAAGGATATTGAAGAGTTAGTGACGGCCTATATCTTTAGATTCTTCCCTCAGACTGTCAATCAAAACATCTTGAACAGTGTTGAACTGGCAACAATTTTTCACCTGCCAGATCAAAATAGTATTCCAACTTCGCAGGTCCAGCGCCAGATGGCTAAACAAGTTGACGGACCGACTCAGGTTATGGAGGAAGGTTTTTTGCTTGGCTATAACGAATTCCGCGGTATAAAAAAACAGATACGACTTAGTACTAATGACCGACGTCGCCATACTTATATGATTGGTCAGACTGGTACGGGTAAATCGGGACTATTAGAAAACTTAGCCTTTCAAGATATGATGGATGGTCGTGGTTTTGCCTTTATCGATCCGCATGGAGATTCGGCCGAGAAGCTACTTGGCATGGTACCGAAAGAGCGGGTTGAGGATGTGATTTATTTCAGTCCAGCTGACATGGAGAATCCGATCGGCTTGAATTTATTTGAATTTGATAATCAAGATCAGCGCGACTTCTTAATTCAAGAGTCGATTGCTATGCTTTATCGACTGTATGATCCGGGCCACACTGGTATTATTGGTCCAAGGTATGAGCACTGGTTTCGTAACGCAGCCCTAACGATTATGAGTGACCCGCAAGGCTCGACATTTATTGATGTGCCGCAGGTCTTTAATGACCAATCTTTTACGGATGAAAAACTAAAACACGTCACTGACCGAACGGTACTCGATTTTTGGAATAAAGAGATGGCTCAAACCAGTGAAGCGAATAAGTCCGAGGTGCTAGGTTGGTTTGTCAGTAAATTTGGTGCCTTTTTATCGAATGAAATGATGCGTAATGTGATCGGTCAGACAAAAAGTGGCTTTAATCTACGTGACATTATGGATAATAAAAAGATATTGCTGGTTAATTTAGCCAAGGGGCGAACCGGTGAGCTGAACTCGCAACTACTTGGTATGATTTTTGTGATGAAGTTTCAGGCGGCCGCGATGGGCCGAGCTGACGTACCAGAGGATGAACGTGAAGACTTTGCGCTATATGTTGATGAGTTCCAAAACTTTGCAACCGATAGCTTCGAGTCGATTTTGTCTGAGGCCAGGAAGTATCGGCTTAATTTAGTCTTGGCTAACCAGTTTATGACTCAGTTGACTGATAAAATTCGTGAGGCGATTATCGGTAATATCGGTACAGTGATTAGTGGCCGTATTGGTATTACTGATGCCGAGTTACTACAGAAAAAGTACGCACCAACGTTTGATGCGGAAGATTTAACAAAACTGCCTAATTTCCAAACAATTGCCTCGGTTATGATTAATAATGTGCCATCTGCGGCCTTTAGTATGTCGTTGTTGCCACCTATGGGCACATCTAACCCGCAACTAAGAGATGCATTAAAGAAGCTGTCAGCGGCCAAGTATGGCCGTCCACGCGCACAGGTTGAAAAAGAGATCTTTGCTCGGCTGGGTGCAGGGGATGCGGCGCGTAAGGCAAAACTTGAGGCAATGAAAGACGCGCAGCGTAGCCGCTTTAATCCAACCGCTACACCGGTTAGTCCTAACCCAGCTGCAACTGGCGGTACGTCATTCTTGGACGAATGGCTAGCTAAGCGTCAGCAAATTGTTGCTTCTAAACCTGTTGATCAAACGCCGGCAAGTGCGCCCGTTCAGACGCCGGTTGTAGATCCGGCTGTGCCTCCACAAACGGTCCCAGGTGCGCCATGGCAGCCTCTACAGTCGAATAGTGTCGCTCAAGCCGAACAAACTGCTGAGACTTCTAAGATGAGTGTTGACGAACAAGCTAGATTGCATGTTCATGAACCCGGCAAAAATAGTTCCGGTGATGAGATTTCAATAAAACTGCGTTAAGATTATTTTTTGCCAGTGACGATTAGACGTAAATAGTCGTAAACGATACCGATTGCCCAACCGACAATAAAGGCGCCAATTGTTTCAAAGCCTGATAATTGGTAACCGATGTTCTTAGCAATAACATAGACAACTAGCGTTATGATAAAGGCGAAAACTGAACCGGCTAAGATGGCGTTTGGTCGGGCTACGGTTGAGCCGACAACATCGCTGGCTTTCTCCACAGTTTTATTGTGAATAACTTTACTGAAGGTGCGCTTAGCGGGTGATAGTTCGGCTTGAACCTCTTTCATTTGGCGCTTAAAGCTGACTTCCTTTTGTTTTTTACTAACGGGTCCACGACGTTGAGGTATTTTTTGCTCATCGCTTGATTTACGTTCTTTACCACCAGCTTCAACGCTTATAGCGGTGTCGAGGGCTTCGACCCGAGCTCTTTCGGTTGCAGCTTCGGCGTCACGCGGGCTAAGTTCAACGGTATTTTCAACTGACTTTGTAAGCTTCTCAAGTTGTTCGGCGGCGGATACGGCATTCTCGATGCCGGTTTCTGGGGTGTTACTGAGGTTTTCTGGTTGGTTACTCATAATGTTACTAGTCCTCTTTTTAGATTGTTCCAGCGTTTAGACTGTGGCGAATAAGCCTGACTTCTGTTTTAACTTGACGAGATCGGGCGTAGAAGTAGACGGTAATCGCAAGAACGATGCCGGCGAATAATAGATTTTCAGATGGTCCAGTTTTAGGTAGCTGTGTGGCTACTTGTTCGACCACCTTAGGAGCGGCACAATTTACCGCTATATCAATGGAGTTGCCGAATAGGTTAACCATATGGCAGTCGTACGACGATGGGTCGCTTAGGCCTCGAGCGGTGACTGGAACTGGATCCATAACTCTTACTACAAAGCTGCGCACTTGGCTGGCACCAGGTGCTAACGTTACGCTTGGCCACGACAATACCTTGGTGGTCGTATCAAGGGTACCGCCGCCATTGTCAATTAACGTTGAGTATTCCAGAGTGTCTAGTAAGGTGTCTGATATTGTAACGTCTTTTGATGCAAGACCAGTGTTTTTAATAGTGACAGTGTAGGCGATTGTGTCGCCGCCATTTGCAACTACTTTCGAGGCGTCGACTGATCCTTGGGTGACATTTATAGCTGACTTAGATTGGATGATAGTAGCGGTACACCTCTCATCCTTGTACCATATCGTGGTGTCACCGGCACATGGCTGACAGTCTTTGCTGTCGGCTGGCAGAGTAGAGTTATATACGCATGTTGCGGGCGGTTTAGGAGTGGGTTTTGGTGTTGGTATGGGGGTCGGGGTCGGGGTAGGTGTTGGTGGCGCAGGTGGTGCGGGTACAAGTGTAGTTCCTAGGTTACCGCAAGCTTGCATGATAGTAAACCAACCAATTTTTGCTGAATGACCAATCCATCCGTATATACGGGTATTTGATCCATATCCAAGAGTCATCGGACGAGCATAAACTGTTGTAACAACAGCGCCACTGCTGTTGGTTATTGGGACGGTTTTTTCACCCCTGGCTGTACCGTATAGGCTACTGCGACCCCAAGATATATTATTGCCACTAATAAAACTACCATACTGAGCACTTGCAATTTCTTCGCGTGTAATGCCCACGTAATTCATAATATCTTTTAAATTAGACGTATTGGAGTCGTATGGAGCTAGAAAATTATTGATAGATTTGTGTGAGCCGTAGCCAAGTCCACCGCTAATAAAATCGTTCGGACCAGAGGCATTGGCTGATTCTGGAGCTTGAAAGACGGCTAAAGACTGGACAATCAAAGCTAGAACTACAAAAACCAGGCCTATTTTACGAGTTGCCTCTTCTTTACGAAGGCGTTTAGCGTAAAAGCCAAGTTGACCAACAAGTGCTGGACTGAATGAAAGATTTGATACAATTTTTCTAAACATTTTTGTTTTTTGTTGATTACCTCTTGATATCACATTAGCATAAGAAATATGTTCAGCGCAATAGCCTAATAAACTTGAGTGAACACAAATTGTTCGCTATAATAGTGTTATTGTAAATAGTAAATAACTTACAGTCATTCTGAAACAAGTGAGGGAGTTCGTCGTGGTCAAACAAAAAATAGATAAATCTTATGATGGATCACAAATCCAGGTCCTTGAGGGTCTAGAGCCGGTTCGAAAACGTCCTGGTATGTATATCGGTAGCACCGGTTATGATGGTCTTCATCACTTAATTAAAGAAATTGCCGATAACTGTGTCGACGAGGCTATAGCCGGTTATGCGACTAAGATCACCGTCACTATCTTAAATGACGGCGGAATAAGTGTGTCAGATGATGGCCGCGGTATTCCAGTCGATAAACACCCCAAAACTGGTAAAAGCACGCTCGAGACGGTTTTAACAGTTCTGCATGCTGGTGGTAAGTTTGGTAATGGTGGCTATAAAGTCTCATCTGGCCTCCATGGTGTTGGATCGAGTGTTGTTAACGCCTTGTCTATTAAGTTAATAGCTGAAGTTAGAAAAGACAGTAAAGTCTATCGCCAAGAGTATGCCAAGGGTGTGCCCCAAGGTGAAGTTGCGGTGGTTGGTAAGTCAACCGAAACCGGCACGACAATCACATTTTATCCAGACGATACGATTTTTAAAGAAGGCATAACCTTTGATTATGAATGGGTCGTTAACTATTTAAGGCATCAAGCCTATTTAACGAAAGGTATTTACGTAGCAGTTCGCGATGAGCGTACTAATGAACGACAAGCCTTTTACTTTGAAGGTGGTATTAAGAGCTACGTTAAACACCTGAATATTGGCAAAGATGTAGTTGTTGATGACATTTTTTACGTTGAACGTCAGGTTGACGATTCGGTTATAGAGGTAGCGGTCCAATATAACAATACCTATGTCGAGATGATTAAGCCTTTCGCTAACAACGTATTAACGCCAGACGGTGGTACGCACCTGATTGGCTTCCGGGCGGCTTTAACTCGTGTTATTAATGACTATGCTCGCAAGAACGGTCTTCTTAAAGAGAAAGAAGATAACTTAACGGGTGATGATATTCGCGAAGGTCTAACAGCAATTATTCTTGTGAAGCTTCCAGATCCACAATTTGAAGGCCAGACTAAAAATAAGCTGGGTAATCCAGAGGTTCGCCGTTATGTCGAACAGGTAATGAACGAATATTTTGCTTATTACCTTGATGAAAACCCAGAAGTTGCTAAGAAAATCGTTGGCAAGGCGCTACTGGCAGCCCGTGCTCGTAAGGCTGCTCGTGCAGCACGCGATAACGTGCTTCGTAAGGGAGCGCTTGACGGTATGGGTCTTCCCGGTAAGCTTTATGATTGTTCAAGCAAAGACCCTTCGGCCTCTGAAATCTACATCGTAGAGGGTGACTCGGCGGCTGGATCGGCAAAAGAGGGGCGTGATAGTAAAACACAAGCTATTTTGCCACTGCGCGGTAAGGTGCTTAATACCGAGCGCGCTCGCCTTGATAAGATGTTTGCAAATAAAGAAATTGTTGCCATGATTCAGGCTTTTGGTGTTGGTATTGGCGATACATTTGATATTAAAGGCCTTCGTTATCACAAGATCGTTATTATGACCGATGCCGATGTTGACGGCAGCCACATTGCGACACTGCTACTTACTTTTCTGTTTCGCTATATGCGGGATATTATCGAGGCCGGTTATGTCTACCTTGCGAAACCGCCGCTATATAGCATTAATAGGGGCCAAAAGAAAAACTACGTGTATGATGAACCTGACCTTGAACTAGCGCTAAAGGAAATAGTTTCACAAAAACAAGATCGAGGCACTGTTGTAAATGAAGGTGATGACCTCTTAAAACAAGCTGGTGTCACTATCTCGCGCTTTAAAGGTCTGGGCGAAATGGATGCCGATCAACTATGGGAGACGACCATGAACCCAGATAATCGTGTGCTAATACAGGTGCGGATCGAAGATGCTGAGCGCTCGGATGCAATCTTTACGAAACTAATGGGCGACGAAGTGTCTTTGCGTAAAGCGTTTATTCAGACGCGAGCAAAAGACGCCGACCTTAATGATTTGGATATATAGGGGAAAACAGTATGAATGACGACAATAATATACCAACCGCACCAATCGATGATAGTCTTCCACTCGAAGGCGAATTAATACCAAGTGAAGACACTGCGGGTGTTGAAAAGCGCACAATCGAGAAGGTTATGGAGGATAGCTTCTTCCGTTACTCGATGAGTGTTATTATCGATCGCGCTCTTCCTGATGTTCGTGACGGCTTAAAGCCGGTTCATCGCCGTATTATGCATTCCATGAATGTTAATGGTAATCGTAGTAATGCGAAATTCGTAAAAAGTGCACGTATCGTTGGTGATGTGATGGGTAAATTTCACCCGCATGGTGACTCGGCTATTTACGACGCTATGGTTCGCTTAGCGCAACCTTGGTCACTCCGCTATCCACTAGTACAGGGTCAAGGTAACTTTGGTTCAATGGACGGAGATCCAGCGGCCGCAAGTCGATATACCGAGGCTCGGTTACAACGCATTGCCGATGAAATGCTGTCAGATATCGAAAAGCAGACAGTAGATTTTCGTGATAATTATGATGGTTCCGAACAAGAACCAGTAGTATTGCCTGCAAAACTGCCAAACCTACTGCTAAACGGTCAGATTGGTATTGCTGTGGGTATGGCTACTAACATTCCGCCACACAACTTGGGTGAACTAATCGATGCTTCAGTTGAATTGATTGATAATGAGAATGCAACCATTGATGACCTACTGAAACACGTAAAAGGTCCAGACTTCCCAACCGGCGCGGTAGTCTATGGCGGTGCTCCAATGAAGCAAGCGTACGTAACGGGTCGTGGTAGCGTGACTATTCGGGCTGTTGCAAATATTGAAGAGACTAAAAAAGGTCGCCATCAGATTATCGTGACGGAAATACCATATGGTGTAAATAAAGCAACACTTGTTGAAAGGATTGCTGAACTTTATAAAGAAAAGAAAATTAATATAAGCGACTTACGCGACGAGACATCACGCGGCAAAGTACGTATTGTTATAGAGGTTAAAAAAGACGGGTATCCTAAGAAGGTTTTGAACCAGCTATATAAGTTGACGGCATTGCAAAGTAGTTTTAATTACAACATGCTAGCTTTGATTGATGGTATTCAACCGAAGGTTCTTGGTCTGCACGAGATGCTTCAAGAGTTTATCAAGCATCGCCAACAAGTGGTTCGACGTCGTACGGAGTTTGAGCTTCGAAAAGCGAAAGAGCGTGCCCATATTTTGGAAGGCTACAAAATTGCACTTGATCATATTGACGAGGTCATTCGAATTATTCGCGCCAGCAGAACAAGCGATGAGGCTCAGAAGAACCTTATTAAGCAGTTTGGCTTAAGTGAAATTCAGGCGCAGGCTATTCTTGCGATGCAATTACGCCGCCTAACTGGCCTTGAGCGTGAAGCAATTGAGAGTGAACTTAATGAACTTCTAAAGATGATTAAGCGATTTGAAGAAATCTTGGCCGACGAGAAGGAAGTTTTGGCGATTATTAGGGCAGAGCTTCTTGAAATGAAAGAGAAGTACGGCGATGAGCGTCGTTCCAAGATGATTAATAATGAACTTGGCAAATTTAGTGACGAAGAATTGATTCCAGAAGAAGAATCAGTCATATTGCTAACAACCGAGAACTATATAAAACGTACGCTTGTTACTGAATACCGTCGTCAACACCGTGGTGGTAAGGGCAAGCGCGGTATGACCACCAAGGAAATGGATGTTATTGATCAGTTGGTGCCAGCTTCAACGCATGACTACCTATTGTTCTTTACTAACAAGGGACGAATCTTCCGCCTAAAGGCCTATGAAGTACCAGCCGCCAGTTTGGCTGCCAAGGGCGTAGCAGCGGTTAATCTATTACAGCTGCAGCCCGAAGAGCGCATTACGTCTATTATTCGACATGCCAAAGACGCAAGCGACGATGGTTTCTTGTTTATGGCTACCACAAAGGGAACTATTAAAAAGACGCCATTGAAGGATTACGCTAATATTCGGACTAACGGCTTAATTGCGATTAAACTTGACGAAGGCGATGAGCTTAGATGGATCCAAAAGACCGACGGAGTGAGTGATGTAATTATCTCAACATCAGCCGGTCAGGCCATCCGATTTAATGAAAAAGACGCACGTCCAATGGGCCGCTCAGCCAGAGGTGTTCGTGGTGTTCGTTTACGGCCAAATGACCAAGTTGTTGGTATGGATATTGTTGGCGGTGATGGCCATAGTCTGCTTGTTATTAGCGAGAACGGCTACGGTAAAGTTACGAAGGTTGCTAACTTCCCGTCGCACAAACGTGGCGGTGTTGGTATTAAAGCTGCAGTCGTAACGGCCAAGACCGGCCCGATTATTGCCGTGCAGACCCTCGATCCAAATGCTAGTGAAGTACTACTAATATCTAACAATGGCCAAGCTATCCGTATTAGTCTAAAAGACATTCCAACGCTTGGTCGTACGACTCAGGGTGTTCGGATTATGCGCATGAGTGACGGTGATAAAGTGGCCTCACTTGGACTAATGCCCGAGCAGCAAGTTGTTGATGAAGATGAAGAGGAAGAAGGAT
>JAJXYZ010000062.1 GCA_021780305.1 bacterium
GTTACGGTCATTACTGGTCAAAATGGCAGTGGTAAAACAAGTTTAATTGAGGCGATTTATATTGCCTTACAAGGAAGCTCATTTAAAGGTGGCGATAATGATGTTTTGCGCAAAGATAGTCCTTGGTGGCGAATTGATATTAATTTTGACGATAATATTAAAAGAACTGTTAAATTTGATCCAAATAAAACAAGTAGTCGTAAACAGTTTATTATTGATGAAAAAACGCTTTATAGATTAACACCAAAACATAAATATCCAGTTGTTTTATTTGAGCCAGATGACCTTCGACTTTTAAACGGGTCACCAACTCGCCGCCGTCAGTTTATTGACCGTTTTATTAGCCAATTAAACCCGCTTTACGGCCCAATACTACATAAATACGAGCGAGCCCTCAAACAACGCAATAACCTACTCAGAAACCCTCATACGAGCCAGGACGAGTTATTTATCTGGAATGTGGCGCTAAGTGAATATGGTGCATATATTATCGAGCAACGAACTATTTTTATTGAAGAAATTAATAGTAAATTAAATGATGCCTATAACGATATTGCTAATTCCAATGATATTATATCGGTTAATTATTCACATACTTCGATTGGTAATATTAAACAGAAGTTACTAACAGAATTACATTATCATAGCGAAAGAGACAGATTGGTTGGTAATACAAGTGTTGGGCCGCACCGGCATGACATGATATTTAATTTCAATAATTCACCTGCTTTGTCGGTTGCATCACGCGGGGAAGTTAGAAGTATTATACTAGCTCTAAAATTTCTGGAAGTTGATATTATTGAGCAAATAACAGATATAAAACCAATTATATTATTAGACGATGTATTTAGTGAGTTAGATATAGACCGTCAAAAAGCCTTAAGTGACACAATCCGTGCCCATCAAATCATTATTACCAGCACCCATGTATTATCCGATGGTAAGAAGTATAAACACATTAAACTTAATTAGTGATTTAAGAGTAAGCCAGATCATTAACATAATTTAATATATTAATTGGGACGCCCGGGTTGTTTGTAGTCGTGACTACGATTTCAGGATAATGAACAATCGTCCAAGTGTTATTTACTTTATGAAGAATAATTCTATATGGGTCACTAAGGCCACCCTGAAGGTAAACGCCGTTTCTTAAAACCGCACCATACCACTCCCCTTTTTGAAATAATTGTTCATTAACAAACGAATAATTATTAATAATTGTCGGATAAGTTGTTTGAATAATTTTATCAATAATAGGTTTTTCATCCGCTAAAACACTTGCTAAATAGGATACCGAGTAATCTGGATCAACCGTTATATTATTATTTGAATCAGCTACACTAAATGAATATTGGGTCGAGTCAAACATCGAACCCTTTACTATGTAAAAGTAATCACCTTTTTGCAGAGATATTTTGGAATCACTAGTTAGCTTTTTGATTATATTTTTTGAATCAGCTTTTTTGTAAATATCAACCTCTATATTAGATTGTTTAATTACAAAACTGATATCCTTAAAGGAAGTTAAATATTGAAAAACAACTACACTGGCAATTAATGTACTAACAATAGCAATGGATAAAATTATATATTTTTTCATTTCAAAAACGGATCCACATAGTTATTAAATGTAATATTGAAGCTTGCGGGCTGATAGCCCCACTCCTTGATTTTATTAATTGCCGCTTGCCTGTAACCCTCTGCCGCATCAACCGTGATAATAATTGAATTACCGCTCGAATCAGATGGATTTATAAAGTAACCAATTGTGAATAAAAAGTTTTCGTAAGGTAGATGATTTACTATAGGGTTTTTATCAAGGAAGCTTTGGCCAGCTGCCAGAGCTTTTGTGCCAGCGCGGCCTTCATATGCCGAGTAATCACTGGAATGTTGCGCAGCCCAGGCCTTTGCGGTATCGGATTGTGGCGAGAGAGCTACATCAATATTACCGGTTGGTTTAGTAAAAGTGACGGATTTGGTGTAATTTTCAAAACCGTCCTTTTTAACACTAATCGAATAATCGCCTGGTAATACATAGATATAGCCCGTGCTATATTGTTTGTTGTTAAGTGTGATTGTTGCATCGCTTGGAATGGCCTGAATTGTAACCTTAACCTTGTCACTACGCGATATTGCTTGATATGTATAGAAACTAATGAGACCGACTATAATAACCAGGCCAATAATAAAACCATATTTTATTTTAGTAATATTATTATTCATAATCACGCCTTCTTTCTAAACCAGGTTACATTTGAAGCTGTCAACTGCTCTTTACCTGCCATAGGGGCACGTTCGTTGAGTGATGACGAAGCGATTACAGAGTTAAATCCAGGAATATGACCAACATAAACGAACGTATGGCCTGGTAACATAGCTACATCACCAGGTTGAAGATTGGCGGGGTTAATACTACTGCCGTTACCTAAGTTTTGCCAGTGAGCCTGTAACCAAGCCAATTGAGCATCGGTGTTACCGCCCTTCCCGTTGTTATTATAGGTTGGATCAAAACCACTGTCGACCATTAGTGTTGTAATGAAACCACCACAATCAATACCATCGGCGCCGACATAACGTCCTTCGGATTTAGCTTTTGTAATTGCTGCTTGATAGGCGGCGGTTTTCTGTAAATAAGGAGCTTTATGATAATCTGGCCAAGCATAGGCTAAGACATATGAACTAAAAGACCCAGACGTAATAGTATTAGGACAAGACGTGGCTGTACTAGTAGTACTAGAAAAACTATTAAATACACGTTTAGCCGCCTCGCCCCTACTAGATATCACTTCCGCCGGAGTTTGCGATGAAACTTCAAAGTTATTGTGCCAAAAAACAGTTGCGTCTTCGACTGTTTTTTGTTGTTTTAAGGTGTCCCACTCGCTCGCCCCGGCAGTTCCAAAACCTTGACTAGCAACAGATTTAGAAACCGTGCGACCCTGACTTTCTTGCATGATGTAGTTTAATTCAAAATCAAGCAACCTAATATTAATATCAACAGGTACTCCCGGATCACGACCACCATCAGCTATAGTTGGCGGTTTACTATATTTGGCGTCGTAATATTGACCTAAGCCAGTTTGCTTGTCTAGAGTTGTTACGACGGTTGATCGTCGTCCAGTAGATGAACCGTCTGGGTAGTTTGTCCATTGAACCAAACCCCATCCACCAAGAGGCCAAGGTGATCCAATCTGTTGTATCGTTGGACTGAAAGTGCTGGCAGTTTCAACACTCATATTACCCATAACACCGGCAGCTTGTTCGCTAGTTAACCCACCCTGTTGCCTTAACCAGTTCCATATCCTCTCGGCGTTAGAATTGCCAGCTAAGCTAGCAGATGAGGTCGATGAACCGGCAGTACACGTATTATCATCAGGATTATAAAAAAGGATATTATTATTAGAATAAAAACTTTGATCATAAACCCCGGCAGTAGCCCCGGCTGTCGAAGTAAAAGTAAGACTAAACAAACAAGCAAAAATGATTAATCTAGACAGTGATAAATATTTAATAATACTTTTCATTATGTTCCACTCACTGACCAATGCCAGGCCTCGGCTGGTAGGTTATAAAATCCGTAAGTCTTTGCGTTAGCCGTTAACCAGTCGAAACCAGCATTTCCATGACAATTTGCCGCAGTTTGTTTGTAGCAAATAGTAGACCCATTATATTCTATATCGAGGGCGATACCGTCTTCATGCTGTGAATTACCCGGAGGCGCGGTCGGCGGACTACACGCACCAGATACCTGATTACAGTTTTGATTAAATAACTGCTGCTGTTTTTCGTATGATCTGAAACCACTTGATAAACTTAAATTAACACCTGCGGCTTTGGCGGCATTAAACATATCAACAACTTTTTGTGAAATTACAGAAGCAATAAAAGCGGTGCCTATTGCACACTTACGTATTATAAATCCTTGGGTTGGATGAGTATATGTTCCAGCGTCGGTTGTTCCTGGCGCACAGCTTGTCGCCGAGTAGTCTACGTTATCTTTTAAAGTCCAGCCAGATCCTTTCGCGGTAACATTATCAGGTGCGCCTATGATTTGTGTTGATGGGGCTGTTGATGTGGTTGATGTCGTCGATGTGGTTGATGATGTATCTGTAGTAAGAGGTTCGTCCATGCTAATTTGGATGCGATGATCAACTGTATACAACGAGTATTCAGCCTTTGTTTGGTTATTAACTACACATTCGCTAATACCAATAGTACTGCCTGTAGTACAGGTATTCATCCACTTCTCTAAATCACTTCCTGGGATAGGATCACCTGTGTCACTATCTATTTGATTTTGTGATAATAAGCTGTTTAATACAGTCGTCGGATCCTCGTTCAGATACTGAACCGGGATACCATAATAAATTTCACATGACGGACCAGCAGCTATACCGGCGTTAGTAATGCTACTGTCTTTACATAAGTTAAACTGATCTTGCGCATTTGCAGTTGATGCGGCGTAGGCATTACCAGAAATTCTGCTTATTGAACCACTAACCATACTACCAATAAATGATAGCGATCCGGAAACACTCGACAGCTCAGAAAAATAAGGTAACATTCGTGTAGCTATACTACCCAGGAAGGTATTTGGACTCGATGCGTCAAACGGACTTAGAGTTGCCTGATCTTCCTTGCTATAGGCAAGGTTAACTTGGTCTGTTGTTTTCTGGTAAGCAACCGCCTGAGGTACCGTAAGTGGCATATTACCCCCCGCATTAGCCGTCTCGCTCATTAAATTAGCTGAACCGCTAACAATTGCGTTACCTACGTCCTCGCCCTGTAGATTTTTTGTTAAGTCACCCATAAAGAAATTCAGTATTGAATTAATGGGTATTAAATTTAATATTGTTGGCGTTACGGCGCTAATTGCTGCCGAAATAACACCCTGAGCGGCAACAGCACCGGCCAGTGCTCCAACCCCCTTTAATAATATTGCAGACAAACCTAGGGTTTCGGGTGCCAGTGAAGCTTCTAGGGCTGTCATAGCAGCCGTTGCTTCAGGCGTTCCGATAGCGGCACAGACTGTTTTAATAGGCGCCGACGAAGTAACAGAAGCAATACTTCCAAGCTTCGAAGCAACACTACCACCAGGCTGAAACTTTGTGAAATCACTTTTATATCCAGTAGTTTTAGTATCACCAAAAAGAGCATTTTTTACGTTAAATGAATCCATTGCAGAATTGCTAATAATATTACCATTACTATCCTTAATCTTGCTAGTTAACGTAGACCCAAGGGCTTCGGCCGCCTGTGGCGTGGCGTTTCCTAGTTGAATAGCTTCTACAAGCGATAAAAACTGAGCGCCGTATCTTACTAATTGCTCAAACTGGTATGCCCGTACTGTTTTTGATACGATACCTGGAACATCTAGCGCAAAACAACCCAACATAGCACTAATTTGAACCGCATCGGTTTTACCACCAATCCTACCCTCCAAGTCTTTAGCCTCTACGGCTATTTCATCAGATATTAACTTCTTTGCGGCGTCATCAGCAGACGTGCCGGCCGCGGCTGCGTCACTAACAGCATTAGGACTAGAAGTATCAACATTAATAGCTTTTTTAGCTTTGTTGACGTCAGTGTCAGAGGCAATTTTACTATTTTTATTAAAACCAAATTTTGCCATAACTTTACCATATATTTGGTCGGCGTAACCGACAAACCTCGGGTTGTAGGCTTTATGAAAAGCACTTCTAAACTCATCATCACTGGCGAGTGTTTTGGCGAAATCTTTTGCCTCAACGTCAACGGTTTTTCCGCTATTATTAGTGAAAGAATACGACGTTGGTCTGGTGTTAGGAAGCCATTTATTAATGTCTATGGGGTTGCCAGAGGCGTCTTTTGCTACGATACCGTTTGCCGATAATTGCTTTAGTAATCTATTCGACGGCCTATTGAAACGGCATGCTATTTTTACAAAGCTACATGAACCAGAGGTGGTATCACCGGCTAATTTATTAGCGATTAATTTATTGGTTCGGATATTCATGCTGGTATTTTGAAGGTCGAACTTTTGTACCAGATTTTCCTTTAAATTAATCATCAACGTAGCTGGAGTAAAGGACAGCATTAACATACCTATTCCGGTTATAATACCTATTACGCCACCGGTGGGAGCTATCTTCCTAGTAAATTTAAACCGTACGTTAGCGGAGCCACCTTTATTATTTGAACCAGTAAAGTTATTAACAAAGTCGCTAGGTTCTGTGTTTGGTTGGGTTGGGTTTTCTTCTTTGTCTTTAACCTTTTTTATATTAGAGTTTTCTTCAGAGTCGTCGGCTGTTTGATCGTAATTATTTACGATGTCATCAAAAGTGCCACTTTCTTCGCCTTTTGCTATATTATTAAAGCGCCGATTGTAATCGGATTGTGCAGGATCGAGTTTAGTGTTTTCATCTTCTGATGTTCGAAGCGGCATAGTTACCTATATTATACCTTAAATTGGCTGGTCTAGGGGTCTAGATATTAGTTGACGAAGCTTGACTTTGAGCTTGCTGAACCGCAGCTTGAGGGCTGGTAGTAATTAGCTGTTGTTCGGTTGGACTAGCAACAATTTGAATATGAACGTGACTCTGACCGGCAAAGAATAAGCCTTGTCCAACCGGGAAGTTAGCCAGGCGCTTCTTTTCTTCCTCGGTTAATTTAAAGACATCCGACAGGACATCAACGGCACTAGAGGATTGTTTCAACAGTAGCTGCATTGAACTATTGGCGACAATCGCTCGACCCATTTTACTACCCATGAAATCCTCAACGTCTTGCGTAATTGTAGTAAGGCCTAGGTAGTACTTACGAGCGCGTTTCGCCAGGCTAAACAGGAAGTTAGCCGAATCGTCATACTTCATTAATTGCCAGGCCTCATCAACAATTAACATGCGCTTTTTCTTGTCGGTACGGGTTATATTCCAGATGTGTGACAGAACAATATACATAGCAACCGGACGAAGCTCATCCTCTAGATCACGAATATTAAAGACGACCATCGGATTGTTGATATCAATATTGGATTGCTGGCTAAAAATACCCGCAAATGTACCGGTTGTGTATTTGCGCAGACGTTGAGCTAGCTGTGGGCCACTACCACCCATGTGAAGCAGTGTGTCATATAATTCAGAAATAGTTGGTGGTGTCGAGTTGTGAGTTAATGGGTCACTGGTGATACCGGCCCGGGCATAGGTATCAATAAGCGCCTGGTCGAGGTCGGCTTCTTCGGCTGGTGTTAGGGCGGACATCGGAACGCCCGCGGCCGTTACTTGAGTACCGCCAAGCATCAGGCGAAATAGTCCGTGGAGCGTTACCAGGTTGGCGCGCAAGGCATCTTCGGCCTCGTCACTGTCAATTACCCGCGGCAAATCAAACGGATTAATACGTGTATCCGAGTTTAGGCTGAGGCGGATGTAACTACCCCCTACTGCGTCAGATAATTTCTGATATTCATTCTCGGGGTCGATAATAATAACCTCGCTACCGGTCATCATACTGCGAATAGCCTCTAACTTGACTGTAAATGACTTACCGGCACCAGATTTGGCAAAGACGACCATGTTGGCGTTTTCTAGGCTAAACCGGTCAAATATAACCAGCCCATTGTTGTGCATGTTAATGCCGTATAGCACGCCCTTTTCCTGAGTGAGGTCGGCACTGGTAAATGGAAAGCTAGTACTGATCGCACCGGTGTTCATATTACGCCTGATTTGCAGCTGGTCGGTCATCTGCGGCACGCTACTGTTGAGTCCTTGTTCTTGCTGGCCACTGGCAACTTTACTAAATACCATCTGCTGGCCAAATAATGTCTCAATTTTGTGCTGTACGAAACCTAACTCATCTAAGCTATCGGCGTACAGGGTGACATAAAGTCCGAAACGGAAGAAGCGCTCGGCTCCAACTTGCAATTGATCACGTAGTTCCTCGGCGTCATTAATGGCGGCTTCTAGTCCTGGGTCGCGAATCCTACCCTTCTCACTATTAATAGACATCGTTGCTTCCAGTTGAGTAACTTTTTTGCGCAGATTATTTAGAACCACTTGACTCTCGACTGGATAGATAAAGATACTTACATCTAGGACCTCGTCGATATTAATCAGCGAACTGAGCCAACCGGTGTAAATTTGCCTAGGGTAACCGTATATATAAATTGTGCGGCCGTACTTTGTACCAAGTCTAAAATACGAGGAGTGAATTTCTAGGCTACTCGGCGCAATTAGGTCACGTAGAGTTGTAACTCCTTTGAGGAAAGCTTGTTCAACTTCGGCCTGCTCGAGGGCTCGTTGCTGAGCGGCAATATCAACGACATCAAGTTTTTTCTTGGCCATTACGATACACTCCCGATCTCGGCACCGACAGCAACTCCACCAACACCTTTTTTAATATATGTTGCAGTTACGCCCTCAAAGTCACCGAGCGGCTCACGGACGGCCGTATCTGGATTGTAAACGTTATAATATAACTCACCAAGCTCTTTTGTGTTGAGTTGCACAGCCTGAACACCAACCTGAAACAGCCCGGCTGTTACGTTATCGACGCGGTTTTTAATTTCGGTTTTAGCTTTTTCGTAAGTTGCGGTGTCGATTTTGGTAATCGTGTTCTTTTGTTTGGCAAAGACCTTACCAAAGAATCCTTTGCTCTGCTCGACAATATTAGCCACATCACCTTGCGGATAATAAGGAATGGCGATAAAGAATGACTTATCCATAATGTTGGCGTCTTGAGCCAAGGCGTCAATGTAATTAATATAGTCATCCATCAAGACTCCGAGTAGCATATTATCTTGACCTCGTCGGATTGTTGTTAGACGATCCAGGTATGGGCCTATGTCAACCCTCTGAGAGCGAATCAGGATTTGAATTGGGTAATTTAATGAATTCAAGAAGTTCTGATAACTATATTCAACACCCTCACGTTCGCGTGTACTCATTAGATCAAAGTTGATTGACTTACAGGCTATTACTGCCCTGAATGTACCGTCGGCCATAATAACTAGGTTGTCGCGGACTTCGGATAGCAGTAGCGAGTTTTGGGTTGAATTCGGATTCTTTGATGTTGGCTGCGCGGGAGTTTCTGGTTGAGTTGGAGTCGCGTTACTGCCGATTGGGGCAGCTGACGTCGGAGCTACAGCAACAGGATTCCCTGGTACTGGGGCAGCTGGTCCTTGAAACGGAAATTGATTGTTTGGTGGCATGTAACTAGCTTCCCACTCCTGTTTTAGTAACGCCTATTATCTTAACGAAATAACGACTTCTTCGTTCATGTCTGTTTGATCATGAATACGGTTAGCTTCTCGGGCTATTGTCTCGATCGACAGGTCGGCGTTGTTTGCAAGGTTTATTATATCAGGTGAGACCGGCTTTTCGCTAGTGGTTGGAGTTGGCGCCATGACCGGTATATTGGACGTGGTAGGCACGTCGGTTTGACTAGCTGGGCTTAGCGGTTGAATAACTGACTGTTGAATATTGGTTGGATATGGATTGAATGTTGGCGGCTCGGGGCTGACAATTGGCGGGTTGGCGGTCGGTTGTTGAAAACTAGTATTTGCCGCGGGTGCTTGGTCGGTCGGAATAGTCGGCTGGGCTGGGTCCGCAAAGAAATTATAAGGTGTTGGCACAGGCGCATGCACCGGTGCCGGTGTTGCTTGTTGCGATGAATCAATCGGGGCTGGCGCTGTAGGCTGCTGATGGAGGCGCTCTAACATCTCTTTGTGGCGCTTGGCATCACTTTGCCCAATCATATAATCGAGCGATTGCGCCATACTGGTATCGCTGTCCAGGACGTCCTCAACTTGCTGAGCTTCATAATAAACATCATTATTGAGAGCACTGTTGGTAGTTTGAGCACCCTGGCCGCGAACCGCCCATCCTTGGCTGTCGACAATCTGTGCCAGATAGCCTAGGCGCTCTTCGGCTTCGCCGCGCGATATGTCCTTGGTTAACTGCACTTCAACGGACTTTGGTACGGTAATCTCGATTAATGAATCAATGCCGTCGGCATCCCATAAGCGCTTGTGTGGTTTCAGATAAAACGACACCATGGCTGCCAAGTATACTTCCATTGGCTGGTCTTTGCGTAGCGGCAAAGCAAGGGCTCCAAAAAAGATAATAAAAGGCAGTGGTATAGCCACCAATACCACAAACAACTGAGCCATCCACCAGGCAATCGCCGACAGCAGCGCCACAATAATCAAATAAATAAACTGACGAAAGCTAAACGGACCGATTAATTTATCGTCCGCCTCGACGTCCTGAGGTACTTTATAGACTGCCATTGTGCTTATAGTATAACAGTAAAAACATTTGTTGTAAGCGATGCACTAGGATGGTGGATTATTTTTTCTTCGCTCAAGCTCCTCAGATTCAGCTCGTTCGAAATCAGCCTGTGTTGGTCTAGCTCCTGGACGCAGGTCAACAAAAGTTTCGCCACTAGTGGTCGGACCGCTCTGTCGTAGTTTTTGTAGTTCATTATCAATATCACTGCCTGTCGCGACACGTCCTTGGTAGTTTGGATTGTTGCGTAAATCGGCCTCTGCGGAGCTGAGGATAGATTTTTCTTGATCTGTTGCATAACCAGTCTTAGCATAGCTGGTTAGCTTGGATATGGCGTCTAGGTCGGCTCCTAAGAGCGTATCTGAGGTGATGCCGCCGCTTGCTATTGATCTCTTTAATGATTCGGTGCTATTTGCGGTGCCGTTTTCAACTTCACCCAGAGTCCTACCGCCAAGCCAGGGAGCTTTTTTGACGGCAGACGACTGAGCCAGTGTCGACGATAGTGTTTTTCGCATAGTCGCATCCATTAACGGAGATGCATCTACTAGACTACTGGCTTCGCTTACGCTTGCAACCAGTCCAGCCTGTTCGATGGCCGCACGCCTCATGTGGTTGTCCTTTGCGCTAACAATAACCTTACCTTTTTCATCTAGAACATCATTGCCGAGAGCAAGCTTGATTTTCTCGTCGTTTCTGAGTGCTCTCGGCCCCGTTGCCGACGGTATCCGTATATTACTGAGCATCGAGCTAGCATTTTTCATTTCTTCTTGATCGGCTGCGTCTGTAATTTGAGCAGCCCTTGCTGCTCCAGCGTTAAACCCAAGCTTTCTGCCGATCCTGCTGTTGTCTATGGTACTTTGTAAACCACCCGGTCTAGCTCGCCTTTCGGCTCGCCCCCTCATGTTAGTAAGCTGTCGGTTTTTCATAGCTTCTCCAAAACGAGATTCGTTTTTGACTTTTGATCCAAGCTTTGAGTTTGCCTTACTGCTTAATCCGCTAAGCTTTGATCCAAGCGCTCCTGTTGCGCTCAACGAACCCTTGAGTAATGAAGGAGTCATAATTAAAGGTATACTGGCAATCCCCATCGCTATAACTTGCATTAGTATGTCGCTACTGCCGGAGCCGACATTTTGCATGACTGTTGCAGCCATTTTACTTGCTCCAAATAATACTCCTATTACCGGAAATACCATAAGCAAACTAAAGAACATCTTCCACCACTTTTTAAACCATTGTTCGGTATTAGGAAGTAGCCAGGCGACGAAGGCGATCGGAGATATAATAATTAATATAATGATTATGGCTTGTCGGGCTATTAATATCAGCACAGTTAGGAGTATAGAAAGTAGTGCCGCTAATAATACCGGCGCCGATACAGCCAGAGCAATCCCAACGCCGGCTGCAAGTACTCCGGCTATGATAACACCCCATGTAAGGCCTTGGCCTATGGTATTTAACACGCCGCCAGATGAAGAGTTGGTGTAAACAGGCAGGGTGTCGAACAAGGACTTTAGCGAGTATCCCAGGATGTTGCTTACATCAACGGCTATTTGCACAACAAAATACGATATATTGACTAAAATTGCCGCAATAACAAGTCTCGGTAGCATTTTTTTAACACCGTAGCTACTTATGCCGGCTGATGTCATTTGTGAAAATACAATAATCAAAAATACTATAACAAACAGAACGTTAGCTATATTTCTAAAAGTTCCCCAGGTCGAATAAGTTGGATTAACGGATTTGTCTGGCAGGGTCGGACTTAATAATTTAACGTCAATTTTTAGGAAACTACCGGCAATGAAATCATAGGCTTTATCATTAATTGTCCCCAGGAAAGTCATAATAGGACAGACTATCCAGCCGATGCCGTCAACTGCGCACGTTGACGTACCGGTTGTAGAGCACGAACTATCATTCGGAGTCAAAGAACAATCAACAGGCGTTATTCCTGTGGGTGTTTTTCCTGCTTTAATGGTCTTATATACATAATCCGAAAACGCATTAGCATACTTAGCCATGTCATTAACCAGATTTGTACACGTTGACGTTATGTTGGCTCCATTTGGACTGACCGAGTACCATATTGAGTCACCACCCTTCAGTTTTCCGTAAAAAGTGGTATCTTTCACTACGCCATCTGTGCCAACTACTTTAACCGAGTTATACAAAAAACCATCCTTGG
>JAJXYZ010000076.1 GCA_021780305.1 bacterium
ACGATGGCTCAAGCTGGGCTTTACGAACCAGCCTTAGTCAGCGAATCTAGCACCGGTCAATTAAATGGTTCGACCTATGCTTTGCGATTTTTGTCTGATACAGGCGTGCTGGAAACTCAGGCGATATCCCTTAATATCACAACTGACCAATACGGTATGGTACATGAAGGAGCTGGTAATGCACCCGGTGCATGGTGGCTTTTGCCGATTGGCATACTTAACCATACTGTCTTAGCTAACGATTCTAACGGTGATCGCGACGCGGCTATTATTTTCGGATCACTGATGCTTACTATGTTGGCTTTTCCATTCATCCCATACGTCAATCAAATTCCAGACAAGCTGCAGGTGTGGCGACTAATCTGGCGTCAGAAAAAGTAGATTATTAATAAGACTTAGCGTAAAAACTTGTTATTACATTGATTGTTTACGGGCAAACGCCGACAGTCAGTGTTTTGACTGTAGTAGAGCTGGGGTCGGGATAGTATACATACATTCCTTTTCCAGTCGAGCAGTATTGGACAAAGTAAGAATCGCTGGTAGTCGAAGCGGTAATGCCATTCATGGCTTGAGCGTAGGTTGGGGCTGCAGTTGAGACTGCAAATACACTTAAACCGGTTGGTAATTGTGATGAGACTACACCATTATAGACATTTGTTAGATTTGTCCCTGCGGTTGTTTGTGAAGTAACCGATGTCAAGTCAGAACCGGCTGCAAGTAAAGGATAAGCGCCGCTTATAGCGCTATATGACTCAGCCTTTTTTACAAGGCCGACCGCATCGGTTTGATATTTTGCGGCGCTAGCCCGGGCAGTGATGCCGCTATAGGCTACGATTGTGATAGCTGCCAATATGCCAATTACTACAATTACAATCAAAAGCTCGACAATCGTAAAACCACTCTTTTGCCGTAAGATTGAATTGATATGTGACATTTGACTAGGCCCGCCTTTTGAAGAGTTATTGTCGATACCGATATTGTAGCAAGTTAAACATAGTAATACAACAAAGCATAAGTTAGATTAACCATTTAGTCCGATAATAGTTAAGGCAATTTACTTTAGTGATAATATGGGTATATCAACTATGACAAATAAAGTTGCTAAACCTGTAATCATCGATAAAGACAACAAATACTTGATGATGTATCGCAATAATCATCCTTGGTTTGGTAATGACGCTGACCTCCCCGGCGGGACGCACGAAGAAGGTGAGACGATTGAAGAGACGGTTGTTCGAGAGGTTTTTGAGGAAATAGGTGTTAGGATTGATGATTTTAAAAAATTACATTCGGACCTTGAGCATTCAGTGCATCATACCCACAAAAGCTTGTTCGTAGCTCGAGTTGACGAACGACCATCCATAACTATGAGCTGGGAACACATATCGTACGAGTGGGTTAATCGAGAAGATTTTCTACAAAAATCAAAAAACACTAAAGATAATTATATACATTTGGTCTATGATGTTATTAAACAAAACGATTTTATATAAGGATGATTATGCGAAATTATAATGCAAAAGATGTTGATGAGTATATCGCAAGTATGCCTGAAGAGGCTAGGGCAAAATTAACCGAAACGCGGGCGGCCGTAAAAGCTGCCGTGCCTAGAGTTGAAGAAACTATTGCTTGGGGTGTGCCATTTTATAAATATCACGGTCTTTTAGTTGGCTTTACGACCGGTAATGGCTATGTTAGCTTTGGGCTTGCCTTTGCACTTTTGCCGGACGACATTTCGGCTCTAGAATCTCAAGGCTATAAAACTGGTAAAAAGACATTCCGTATCAGGTTTGATCAAAAATTACCGACTGCAATTATTAAGCAGATGCTAAAAACTCGGGTAAAATTGAACGAAGCCAAGCAAGCTTCTAAGTAAACTTACGGTATATGGACGATTGTGCCGGAGTTAAGTATCGGCACATCAAGCGGTGTGTGGTTAATAATTGCTACATATAAGGCCGATGGAATAGGCCCCAGACGGTAAGCATTTAATATGGCAATTTTAGCTTCGCTGTTGTTGCCAATTGCGGCTTCTTCGATAGCTAGATATGTCCAAAGGCGGCCGTTGTTCGGGTATAGCGCCAGGCCCTTTTTAAGAAAGGCTATATTATCATTTAGTACACCAACTACGAAGTTAGTAATCGCGATATTTTCATAAGTTACACCCAGGGGCATTATATTTAAGGCTTTTACGTAAGATTGTCGCGCGCCGGTAAAGTCGTTCATTTTTTGCTGGATAACACCGAGATTGTTGTAGTTTGTAACCGACGGGAAATATTCGATCGACAGTTTGGCGTAGCCTTCAGCTTTTTGTAACTGATTATTATCGATGTAATATTTGGCTAAATTATTCATCGCCAGGTAGTTTTTATCAGTAATACTGATATCTTTTAGTGAAAGCGTCGCTTGATTGTGGTAATCAAGCCCGCGTAGCTCACTGCGGACGCCAAGGCCGATTATGATCATTAAGCCAACCGTAAATAACCAAACCGGACGAAGCCGTGGCATTAGTGTTTTCAGTGTAATCGCTAGCATGCCGAGAAGCCCGATAATTGCTATAACAAACCATGTTTCGCAGGCTGTCATGTCGAGGGCGACAATTTGCATATACGGTGCTAGGCCTAGGGCGGTCCAAGCGGCGAAAAACAAAAAAGGTGTTAACGCTTTTTTGCCAGCTTTTTTGTAGATAAGTCGTCCAGCTAGATAAACTAGGCCTAGGCAAGCCAGAACGATTAAAAGCGGTATGACAAAACCGGTAAAACTAGGAGATTGGTATGTCCAGTAGTAGCTGGTTGATAGGTTGTTTGGAAAAAAGAACTTTGATATGTAAAACACGATTAGGGATGGCACCATTAGCATTCTTTGGCCGAAACTTAATAAATCAATCGGCGCACTAAGCGTAATGTTTCGTAATCCGACCACGCTAATCCTGATTAGGATATACAGAATAACTGGCAAAGTGACGATTTTAATAAAGCTAAACAGGCGAGTTTTGTTGTACAAAAATAAATACAGTAATGCCAGGCAAACGAAAACAATCGCCGTCTCTTTACTTAGTAGTGATAAAAATAATAGAAGTGTGGCGGTAATTAGGCTTTTGGTGGTTTGCGATCTTGACAGTACGTATATGGCAGACAGACCAAACAGTAGCATTAACGGCTCTTGCATTGACGGTATCGAATAGACGATTTGGGAATTAATTGGATGGACTAAAAAAATTAACGATACGAGCAGTGCGATGACGGGCCGAAAGAATCTCTTTAATAACAAAAACAATATCAACGAACAGCCGATATAGATCAAAAGTTGCACGACATGGTAAGCCATTGGGTTAGCGCCAAAAAATGTATAAACCAGCGAATAGGTTGTTGTCATTGTAGGACGATAGAAGTCACCGACGAGGGATTCGCCATTCCAAAAAGTGCTTGATTTAAAGAATAAGCCGATATTAGAGATGGAATGAACAGCCGTATTTTTGATAATTTGATCAGTATCATCGCCCTGAAAACCACCGCTTAGACCTGAAAAGAAAACGCTAAAACCGACGAGTATTAATATAATCGCGATTTGCCAGGTTTTAAGATTATCAATTTTCTGGAACATGCTTTTATCTTATCAAATAGCTGAGGTGCGCGATATCGTACGACTGTACTTTTGGCCTAATTGATATGGCTTAACCCTTATGCTATGATTACTACATTGATAAAAAATCTGGGGGATAGATTACATGGATAACGGACCTACTCGCATAAATGATCTTATGCCAAATGGACGCAGCGCAGGTACGGCTAGCAATGATTCACGACGCTCGAGCGTAAAACCAAATGGCAATAAAAAGCGCAGTAAAATGCGCCGAATTTTGCTAGTTTTAGCTGGCTTGATTATAATAATCGGCCTGGTTGTCGGAGGCTGGTTTTTCTACAAATCAACTGTTTCGGCTCAAATTGACAACAGCGAGTATCAGGCGGTGTTTTTCACGAACGGACAGGTATACTTTGGTAAACTTCAGAACCTAAGTGGTGGATACTACAAATTAACAGATATTTTTTATCTACAAGCAAGCAGTACAAATAGTACGTCAACTAATCCACAATCAACTAGCCAATCAGCCGATGTACAGTTGATTAAACTGGGTAGTGAGGTGCATGGCCCAGTCGATGAGATGGTTATAAATCGTGAACAAGTTTTATTCTTTGAGAATCTTAAAAAAGATGGCAAAGTCACAGCATCAATTGATAAATACAACAATAGTCAAAAGTAGTCATTATGAGGGCGCTCATCAATTCGCGACTAAAGAGGACAATTCGAAACATCGCGATTAGTGCAGGTATAGCCGTAGCTTTACTGGTTGCCGCCGGAGCGGCATACACATGGTACATGGGACGACATCCTGTTACATCGGCGGCGATAGTTAATGAGCCAGTCGAAGCTGCACCAGCGATTAAACCGACCCAACCGGCTGCTAACTCTAGCGTCGGTGTGTCGGTTCAGTCATTAGTCTCACCGGTTGCGCCGGGCTTGAATACGTCGGTTTCTATTAGGACGACACCATCGGCAAATTGTAATATATCAGTTGTTTATAAAGATGTGCCAAGTACTGACTCGGGCTTAAAAGCTAGACAGGCCGACGAATTTGGGATGGCTAGTTGGACTTGGACAGTCGGACCATCAGTTCCGCTCGGTAGCTGGCCGGTTAAAATTACTTGTGGCCTTGGTAATAAATCAGGTATGGTCCAGGCTGATCTGGTGGTTGCTAACAGTAATTAGCTTATTGAAGGGAGTTAATATACGCAGCCCATTGATCATTAGTGATTAAATCGTCAGACTTTATCAATATTAATAAGTTATTTCTCGTGAAGAAAATAGATTGAGGGCCTTTTGCGGTTTTGCCGATATATACGGTAGTGGTGCCAACTGTAATTTTTTCGTTAGCCTTTTCAGCCCTTGCTAGTTGCTCCATTTGTTGGCTTGTGTCAGTTTGAAAATCATCAGGCAGCGGCTGCTCACTGACACTAACGGTAATATTATTTATTGTGTCAATATATACAAAGACCGATTTATCGCCTGGTCTAACCCAACCGTCGCTAGCTGTAATATTTTTATTGGCAGGTAATAGAACCGAGTAAGCGGGTGTACCTTTGATTAGGCCTGGCGGTTGGCTCGATGATTTAATACTCGGAGCCGCCGATTGGTCAGGTGCCTGGTTGTTAGCGTTTTGTTTGCTATGTATTATGTAGCCGGCTCCAATTAAAACAATACCGACTAGGCAAACCATAGCGATTATAAGTTTTATGGTCTTGCGTCTGGTTTTTGGTAGGCGTTTAATAAAAGGCCACATAAATGTCTTAAATCTAATAATTAATAATGATAGCCTTTTATTTTTTCTTGAAGGTGTTTTTAATGAAGGCTGAGCCGGCGTAATATCACGCCAGACCGCTTGCTTGTTGCGATTTCCCTCAGTAGCCATAGTTACTTATAGTATATCAGACAGCGTAGCTATTAATGACTGTAGTAAGGGGTGTCGACAGGTTGCTGTAGGCCGCCGGTGAAGGTTCGACCATGCATTAGACGTTTACTCGGATCGGCTGTAAATTGGAGTGTAAGGTCAGTAATGGTTGGGCCACGGCTAACGTCGTCAGGGTAGCCAAAGGCCTGTGAACTATCGACGTTAACATTGAAATAATAGAAACGGGCACAGTTAGTATTGGCACCACTACCATTTAGTGGCGTGTAGGTTCCAGGTAGTCCAAGCGTGACGTTACCAAAGTTTGTTTCCTGTCCCCAGGTGGTCATAGCTGGAGCGACACAGGAGGTTGTCGTATTGGTCATCGACCGATATTTGAGCTGCCACTTGGCGCCGATTGAGTTATCGACACCGTTTAAAAGCCAGCTACTTGGGTAAACGTCTGAGTCGGTGTCAATCATGATGGAGTATTTTGCAACTTGAGGTTGTGAAAGTACCGGGGTTTGTTGAATAACTGGAGAGGCATAGGTTAAAGTGCTGCCGCAAGCTCCACCGACTACGTAAAACTTACCGTCATTGTAAACCGCCGAGGCGCCATAGCGACTGCCGGTGTATCGCTGATTAGTCTCATACCAAGCGCCAATTCCGGTCGGACTATTCCCAGATGCAATAGTGGTGTTAGCGCTGATAGGTGCAACTAGGGCACTTGGATCACACGTACTGGACGCTGACCGGCCACCGATTAGATAAACGTAACCATTAGCTGCGAAGCCGTCGGCTTGCGAGATTGGCCGAGGCAGACTAGCAGAATCGGTCCATCCACCGACTAGTCCAGTCGTCGAATTAATCTGAGTATATTGACTATCGCTTAGATAATTCGCGCCATCATAACCGCCAAATATATAAAGGTTATTAGCATATGCAACGGCTGTCGAGCCGCTTCGGGCAACATCAAATGCCGTGCTACTGGTTGACCAGGCTGATGTAATATTACCCCCAGTATTTAGTTGAGGACTAACATAAATGGTATTGCAAACGTTGCTGGCCGTACAGCCAGTGCCGGTACCCTGGCCACCGACAACGTAGAGACGGTTATTCCAGACGGTAGACGCAAATTGAGTGCGGGCTGACGGTAGACCGTTAGTCGCCGTGCCCCACGAGCCAGTGACATTACCGTTCGACTGTGGAGTTGCATAATAAACTTCTGTGCGTCGATCGGTGGCGGTACTACTTTGACCACCAATATAGTATAGTGTCCCACCGGCGGCTTCTAATTTACCCCAGGCTCGAACGTTAGGTAGGCCAGCGCCGGTGCTTGTCCAGGTTCCGATTGTTCCATTGGTGTCAATCGGTGCGTACGAGACGTCGCTAATAGCGTTCGTACAATCGGTTGTGCTAGTACAGCCACCAGCGTTATAAATGTATCCGTTAAGTATTACGCTGCTGGCGCCAATTCGATTGGGTGCCGCATTCCAGGTATTAGCAGTTGTAGTGAAGCCGGCTGGAGCGCCATTGTCATTGTTGTATATCTGAAATGTTTGAATAACGTCAGTTCTTGTCGTACATCCGCCCGGGCTGGCACCGACAGTACAGCCACCAATCACATAAGCAAATGAGTTCGAGACTGGCACGCTAAGTCCCCAGCGTTGGTTAATTGTTACGGCTGAGACACGAAAGCCATCGGTGGCGCTGCCAAGGCTACCGTCGCTGACGTTTACTTTAATGAACTCGATATCAGCTAGGACGCTGCCACTACTACCATCATAACCACCAACAGCGTAGATATAACCGTTATATCCAAATGCGGCTGCCCGACGTCGACCGACCGCCATTTGGTTGGGCGACTCTATCCATGAACTGCCGGCATTAGCTGAGACGATATTATTATTGTTATCAATCTTGGCGTAACGCACAGTTGGTAGATCAACTAGATTTGGTGAGACGCCGCCAATTAAGTAAATATAGTTGGCATAAACTGTACCGCTCATAATACCAAGGCCTGGTGCTGAATCACCCGGGATAATTCCGATTTGTAGTTGACCTGTAGTTGAACAGCCAGCAATTGCACCGGTTGATTGAATGTTGCAGCGGTAAACGGCTTGACTATAGGCTGTACAGCCGGCGGATGAGCTGTTTGAACAGCCGCCAAAGATATAGAGATTACCTGGGTTGGTGCTAGCGGTAGCAGAGTTGGCGCGAACGAAAGCGAATAAGTACGAAACGGAATTTGCCCCGACACCAGTCATCGATTGTGATGTCCAGGCCCCAATACTGCCATCGCTGTTAACGGTACTACGTACAATCGTATTAGTATTGGCAGAACCGTTAAGACCACCAACAAGGTAAATCATGTTATTAAAGACAACGGCGCTTGAGGCGGCAACGCCGCCAGCGACAGTATTGGTGGTGTCAACGCACCAGTCACCGCCTTGATATACACCAGACGGGCAGACGGTCGGTTTTGTCATAACGCCTGTCGAGGAGATTGCGACGTAAGCGACGTTACCAGTTGTAGTCGAGCAAGTGTTGTTAGTACAGCCACCAATGACATACAGATAACCGTTAGTAATAACTGCCGCCGAAAGCATATTGCCAACATAGGTTGATCCAGGCAAGTCACAGCCTGATGGTGAAGTGCCACTACAAGGCGCCGTACCGCTAGCAACCGATTGGTCAACGGTAGATGCATCGCCATCGAGATTGATACTGCCATAAACAATATCGTTAAGCATTCCGCTATTACAATCGCCGGTCGTTGTATTTTGAGCTGAACAGCCGCCGACTTCATATATATTATTGCGCCAGGCTACCATACCAAATCCCATTCGCTGATTACTAACGCCGCCTATGTTATTCCAGTTATCGAGGCTACCATCAGCGTTAATACTGGCAACTTGGGTATCGGATGCCACTGTCGTGCAATAGCCACTGGCATTAACAGCCGTGCAGCCTCCCGAAATATAAATATAGGCGCCCCATACTGCGGATAAGTTACCGCCACCAGTCAGACGACCCGTTGAGAAGCTTGATGTTTGATTCCAGCTATTAAGTGTGCCATCGCCATTAATTTTGTTATAATATACCGAGTTAAGCGGCGCGCCACCGACGGTTGAATCTCCACCTATAACGTATAGACGGTCATTATAAACTTGCATGCTATGGCCGTAGAGATTAGATGGTAGAGTGGCTGATGTTGTCCAGCTTCCGAGGGTTCCGGTTGGGTTGATATTCGCAATTTCGACTGTATTTACTGGCCCGGTTGCTGTTCGTCCGCCGGTTAGATACATGCGGTTGTTATAGGCGACGGTCGCAATGTCAGAGCGGGCAGAGCTAATGTTCCCATCTTGATACCAATATACCCAGTTGGCTTTATTCGTATCGGTTGGGTGCCATAATTGGGGTTCACCATTGGCACCAATCTTGGCAATATAGACAGTATTTTGGCGCGTCCCATTACTGTCAACACCACCGATAGCGTACAAAAAACCATTATAAGTTGTTAAAGCAAAGTTCGAACGAGCAGAGGGCAAATTATAAGCAGAAGTGGTACACCAGCCGCTACAAGTTCCGCTACCCGGGTTTGTGCTATCGATTGTTCCAGTTGAGGTATTAAGCTTAGCCCAGTTAACCGACTGCGTGGCAACTGAACTGGATGATCCATAAGTTACGACAAGAATGCCGTTCGCGCCTGTAGTACCAACGGTTCGTGCTGAACCGCCTGTACCACCCGATCCGGCACCGTTACGATATGGGTCACTAGCATTGGCGGGCGATATTCCAAATCCTGTTGAGTTTGTAACTGAAGTGTCGCCGGGATCGGTACGGCTTGAGCCACCACCACCACCGCCACCACCGGTCGATGTGGTTGATCCCGAGCCGCCACCACCACCAAAGTATCCGCCACCGCCACCACCACCGCCGGCACGTGAATTCGTAACGACGCTACCACCGCCACCACCGCTCGCCAAACCACCACTAGCGCCGCTGCCGTCAGCTCCGGCGCTCGTACGGCCATCTCCACCACCACCGCCAGCCAAGGAGCTACCGGCTGAACCAGGGTTATTACCACCACTACTGGCATTACCACCAGCGGTTGCAGTGGCACCACCGCCACCACCAGCCGCACCAGAGGCGGTACCGCCGACGCCACTCACGCCGCCACCAGCTCCAGCGGCACCACCGACAGTAGTGCTAGTATAGCGACCGCCACCACCACCGCCGCCGCCAGCCGCTAGGGCGAGAAGGGTAGACCCACGATAAATACTTGAATAGCCACCACCACCACCGCCGCCGCCAGCTTTGCTACTGGCGCCGGCGCTACCGCCGCCACCACCACCGCCGACGTATACATCAAGCGTTTCACCAGGTGTCACGGCAATTGTGGCACTAACGTAACCGCCGGCGCCACCAGCGCCACCGACCGACGATCCGCCGCCACCGCCGCCACCACCGCCACCACCCCAGGTCTTGACGGTTATACTCGTGACGCCGCTTGGAATTGTTAGAGTTGTTGCTCCTTGTGTGTTATAAATCTGGCCATTAAAGGAAGTTCCGCCTACTGAATAAATATAACCACCGGCTGCAACCGTGCCGCCGCCCCACGATGAGCTTGGTAGGGTTGTCGTGGGGGTCCATGTGTTGAAGCGTGCGCCCGTCGTCGGTGATTTTTGGATTAGTTTATCGGTCACATCGAAGTTAATATTTGTTTCGTTATTGCCCTGCATAAATTGCTGCGCAGTCACAACATAAATGCTCGGGTCGATACTTAGCGGAAAGCTAGCTTTTGTCAGTCCACTAATATTCATCTTTAGGTCACTACCATTTAACGAATAAGTAACCGTTGCTGTTGATGGTTTTTTATCTAGACCGATAATAATTGGCTTAGGAATACTGAATAGAAAGGTGTCTTTTTTGGCATTTTGGCGGGCCTTCTGTAGTAAGGCTACATCTGCCGATGTGCCTGTCGCAATCGTGCCGCTGAATAATGTATTGCCATATACGCCGATACTACCATCGGTTTCTAGGCGAGCCTCTAGGCCATCGCCAAGTCCAAGATTATAATTAAACGTTTTTGTATTACTATTTGAGCGGTTTAAGAGAATATCTTCTTTAACACCGGTTGCCTGCATTGTGTATACTGTCCAGCCCGTTCCGTCGGACAATGGGTAAACAATCCGATTACCATCTTGTTTGCCCGGAAGAAGATTGTATTTTGGAGTTAGGCTAAAATCAATTTTGTTTATCGTATCGGTTACAACCAGTCCTTTGGTCGGATCTTGATGAGCGACGGCTGTAATTTCTTGAGACCCACTTTTTAAAGATTCTGGCGTCGGCGTGGCCTGGCTACTGTTGAATGTAAATTGCTTTTGCTTACTGTCAAATTGAAGTTTCTGGGCCATCGGCTGGCTGATGGGCGTAAGTAGGCCACCGGCTTTATTAAGTGCGTAAGAATGTTGAATAAACAGAGGCTGCATAAATAACAGTAAGCCGGTGACTCCAACTACCATCAGACCTATGACCACTCTTATGAGTACGCGGTGACGATATACAACAGGAAATCGACGTATTAGTTTTTGGCGAAAGGCTCGAACGGTTCGTTGAAGTAATTTACGAACTTGTTTAGTATGGCTCGTCACTTTTCTAATTATCGGATTTTTAGTTATTTTCATAGACTACTTATTACTGAATATGAAGTTAAGGTTACCGATATAGGCGTTTGCATTCAGGCTAGCGGTGACGCTAATTTTGAAAACAATGCTGTCGCCTGGCGCAAAGCCACAGGTTGATGGGTCGGTGGCACCAGTAGCAATACCTGTCTGCCATGAAGTGACCACACCGGTTGAGACAGGGACAGACGCACCGCAGGCTAGAAGCCCTGTTGTCGAATCATTGCGATAGACTTGATACTGGACGGTGGCATTACTACTATCGGTTCGACCCATAATTGACGTTTGTCCTGACGCGAAAGTTTTGAAGGAATTTGGTAATTGATAGGTGACGTATATACTGTAGGTCTGAGCGCTAGCCTGAGGCGATGTCCATTTGTAGAAGTTATAAGTTTCATTAGCGCCACAGATTGTTGATTGGCCAGACGTACCATCATTAATGTTAAGTGTTGATGAACAGATATCAGATGTCATGGTACCAACGCCCGTACCGTGCATGACGGCATTGGTAAATTCTGGCGATATAGTAATGACGTTATCTGGCGAAGAACCACAGGCGCCCCAACCGTCCGACTCGTAACACTGCAATTTACCCAGAGTCGTGTCGTAGTACATTGAACCCAGCAGGGCATCGTTATTGCTGGCGATTGGCGCGGAGGCACCACGGTCAAGAGTTAGCAGTGTAACTGGTCCACCGTTGACGCCGCCGCCGATTTGCACATTTGGCGTACTGTTGGTTGATAGTGTCATTGAGAACGTGTCTACATAGAAGGTACGGCCAGTTGCGTCTGACTGCGTAAAGAAGATAGCAGGATTTGTAGGTGCTGTACCGTCGGTTGTTATATAGCATGTTACTTTTGTAAAACCAGTCACAGATGATGAGATAGCTTGTGTGTTATAGTCGGCACAGCTAACGAAGTTTGTACCGTTGTCGCGAGAGTAGCGAACGGTGAAGCTATTAAAACCAGCTGTCGTACTAGCTGCGTACACTGTAATGCGGTACAGCGTATTTTGCAGAGGATTAATTGATAGTTGGTTATTTACGCCT
>JAJXYZ010000010.1 GCA_021780305.1 bacterium
GACCGAGGGTATATAGGTTATCTTCTATGTGCCACGTCTCTGTTGTTATTGTTTTTTCTTTGTAGTAACCGCTATTTTTTTTGGTTCAGGCAGTGGTCGCAAAGGCACGCTAACACTTAGAACACCATCGTCTAAATGTGCTTCAATTTTTTCTGTGTCGGCTCGCTCGGGTAGAGATACTCGTCGATAAAAGCTACTGGAACTTTCTCGTACAACGTACTTCTTGGCTTTATCCTCTTCCTTTTCGTGACGTTCTGCATTGATAACAAGAGCGTCGCCATCCACTTGTATGTTTACGTCCTTTTGCTCAAAATTAGGCAAATGCGCTTCAACTACCAGGCTATTGTCTTTAGTGTATACATCAGTCGTGGGGATGTTTACGCCTTTAAAAGATGACATTAAGTCATCGCCAAAGAACTGTTTTTGCAAAGAGTTTAACTCTGCGAACGGGTCCCATCGTACTAGATTGCTCATAATATTTTCTCCTTTCGTTATGGTTTAACGTGGCGGAGAGCACATATGGCTCTGTAATCTAATTTTACTTAATTGGCACTCTAGTGTCAAGATTGCCAATTAGCGCGACGCTGTTTTACATTGCTATTAAATTATTTTTATTATAAAATATGTCAGTTCCGTATAACAGACTATGTTCCGAGGAGGAACCGTGACAGTATTCGAACCGGAGTCGATCTTCGTCACTATGAGTGATGAAGATATGGCTGAAATTGGTCTGCTTGCGGCGGAGGTGGCCTTCGACCACGACTGCTCAACTGGATTCCTAAGTGGCCAGAGCCTCGCCATCGTAGTCGGTACATTCGACAACGGTATGTGGAATGAGCTGGGACGGTCCCATTTCGGACCAGACGCAGCGCGATTTGATGTGAATATCGACTCCGTCAAGGGCAAGCTCGCGACCGCGCTGATCTACGAAGAGGACTCCATCAAGGCGTACTGGAATTACGGCGACCGGATACCCGAAGGGCCGCAACGCTGGACTGGCGCCGTATACCACGTTGCCAGGGTCGAGACCTTGAACGGTTGGATGGAGCGCGTCTTTGTGGGCGCGGCCTCCGGTGTTCAGGGCCACTACGATCAGGCAACGACCTACACGGCGCTGACTCGAATGGGTGCTCTCTGGGCGATCAAGATGCAGGCCCTGTACGGCAAAGCGGCCTGACCAGCTCAAGTCCGGAACAACCCGTGTGGCCCTCCTATCCCATGAGGGGAGGGCCACACAGAAGCAAATTAGATATTTACTTATATGACACAATAGCTCCCGTGATAAGGGAGTTTTTTGTTATTCTAACTCTCAACTCTTATCTAACAGATAAATCACATCCAATTTGCTATAATAAAAGATACGAAAGAAGGTAAGTATGCTCGCTAGAATCATTTATGCTATCGGAGGTTTTATAGAGACGCTTATTGCGCTACGGTTTGTTTTGCGTCTTATTGGGGCAAATGCCGGAAATGTGATCGTAGACTGGATTTACACGTGGAGTACACCATTTGTAGCACCGTTTTCGGGCATTTTAGGCCAAGATGCAACTGTAATTCATGGAGTCGGAACTGTTGCTCAGAGTGTATTTGACTGGACGGCACTTGTCGCCCTGGCGGTAATCGGTCTAATCGTCGGATTTATTGGATCAATCGTCGGTCGTTCTCGCGTGTAGCATTGTGATATTTGTTACAATTAGTATATGAAAAAACTTATTATGTGGAATGTTATTACACTGGATGGGTACTTTGAGGGTAGTGAGTCGTGGGATTTAGAATTTCACGAATCTGTGTGGGGCAAAGAGCTTCAAGATTATGTCGTCGAGCAACTAAAAACTGCTGACGTCCTTATTTTTGGCGGTAATACATACAAAGGCATGGCCGATTATTGGACAAAGGCCGAAGGTGAGCCCGAAGCAAAATATATGAATGATATGCCAAAAATTGTCTGTTCGACCACACTTAAAACTGCCGAGTGGAACAATACAAAAATCGTGAGTGATGCCGTAAGTGAACTACAAAAACTTAAACAAGAAGGCGATGGAAATATGTTTGTTTTTGGCAGTGGCGTTTTGTCGGAATCTCTTATGAAAGCCAATCTGTTTGATGAGTATCGTTTGTGTGTCGCGCCAGTGTTTTTAGGTGAAGGCCGACGCTTGTTTAATGAAGGTATACCTTATCAAAAACTAAAGCTAATTAAAGAACGGACGCTTGAAACCGGTGGTGTTATATTGATGTATGCTCCTGCTTCAAAGTAACAGATTATTTATCTTTGTCATATTGATATTTATTCGTAAATGTGTTATAATTTAACAAATGAAAACTCATCATGAGGCATTAGTCGTTCACGGTGCGGGATTAACTCCTGACGAAGAATTGACGGAAAAAGCCGTCCAACGTATGGATACGGCTATTTCAGCATGGAATGAGGGAGTTGCTGAAAATATGGTGGTATCTGGTGGTTATTCGTTCATGCTCGACACACCCCCTTCGGTATCTGAAGCATTTGTAATGAAGCGGTACGGACTAAACCACGGGCTATCCGCCAAGGCTATACATATTGAGGATGAGTCACTTGATACTATCGGTAATGCCTTGTATACAAAATCTCGCTATTTAATACCAAACGGCTGGGTGCATCCGATGGTTGTCACATCCAGATCACATCTTCCACGAACGCTTGAGATATTTCAGCATGTTATGGGTGATGATTTTGAGGTAACTGGAATAGCAGCTCCAGAGAAGGTCACTCTAAAAGATCAAGCCTACGAGGCTGTTGGCGCAACGATGATGAGAGAGATTTTACGCGGTACAAAGCCAGGTGATGATGAAGCAATTCGAGAGCGTTTGGAAAGACTCGTGCCGGGCTACGCCGATGGAACCAAACGAAATCTTGCGATTCAGAGCTTTTTGGGCATATTCAGGCAGCGTTAGAATTGCGATCCACGTAACTTCCCTAGGCTGTAATTTCAGCAAACTGGTATAGTAAAAAGATGGATACTTATGACAAGGACTTATATTTTGTAGCTGTAAAGTTATTAATTCGTGATGGTGAAAAACTATTAATCACACATGATATTTATGGTTCCTGGGATTTGCCGGGTGGTCGCATTAAAAAAGATGAATTTAAGTCTAGTTTACAGTCTGTTATAAAAAGGAAGATTCAAGAGGAGCTTGGCGATGATTTTAAATATTCAGTCGGCGAACCAACGGTATTTTTCAGAGTGGCGCGTAAAGAACATTATCTAAATAACCAAGAAGTTAGAATATTTGCTGTCGGTTACGACGCCAAGTATGAAGGTGGTGAAGTCAATTTAGGTGAGCATCACGATAAATACGAATGGGTTGATATTGAATCATTCAAACCGGAAGAATATTTTGTCGATGGATGGCTTGAAGGTGTCAACGAATATCTAGCGAAGATAAACATATGAAAATAGGCGTATTTGATTCTGGCCTTGGCGGACTTGTGATTACTAAAAGTTTGACGCAAAACCTGCCGCAGTATGACTATATTTACCTTGGTGATACAGCACGCGTCCCTTACGGTAACCGTTCGCAAGAGACGATATATGAATTTACAAAAAGTGCCGTCGAATATCTTTTTAAACATGACTGCCAACTGGTCATTATTGCGTGTAATACTGCCTCGGCTGAAGCACTTGAGAAAATACAGGGCGAATATTTACCCGTCCATTACCCAGATCGTCGAGTGTTAGGTGTAATTATTCCAACCGCTGAAGAAACTGTATCGAAGACCAAAAACGGCAAAGTCGGTGTAATTGCTACTAGTAGTACGGTTGACTCGAAAGCCTACGAGCGTGAAATTAATAAATTAAATAATAAAATTGAGGTCTTTCAGCAAGCGACTCCACTGTTAGTGCCGCTCATTGAGAACTCCGCTCTGCAATATAGCCAGCCGATACTTCACGATTACCTAAAGCCACTGCTTGAATCAGATATTGATACTTTAATCTTGGGCTGTACGCATTATCCGTTACTGAAAAGTCAGCTTCGCGACGAAGTTGGTGCTGACGTTATGATTATCTCGCAGGATGAATTAATCGCAGAAAAATTGATGAATTATCTGTCGCGACATACTAATACGGAAAAACTTTTATCTAAAAGTAGCACACAGAGATTTCTTTTGACGGATATACCTTCGACAACTGCTCAGACTGCGATGCAAATGTTTGGTAAAGCTGTAAACCTCGAAAAAATAGAGCTCGAGTAACCCTCAGATGTAGGTTTTGTGATATGTGGCACTATATTATTTAGTATAGTAATATAAAGGTAATGCATAAAAAAACAACTGGCGAAATAGCAGGTTTGACGCATCGTAAGTGCGTCAGTAGGTATGGTCGTGTTTAGGCTTTTTCGCAAGTTTGTAAATTGGCTATACATATACAAGATAATAATTTTAGCGGCGATCGGCACGACTGTCCTAATTGGCGGCGCTAGCTATATGGTTATGCGTAGTTTGGCTGTTGTTCAACAGCCAAATAGTACTAATAACAAATTACCGTCAGTTTCGAATCCGACCACCGCGAAAATAGCGGCATCGAACGGTAAAACAAACTCAAATACCAGTAGCCCGGCTGCTTCGACCAGCTCATCTACACCCACTGGTGCAAAAACCGCATCTACTAGCACTAGTGGTAGTAGCCCGGTTACGGCTAGTACAACCACTAGTAGTAGCGGTACTACGTCAAGCGCCACGACGTCAAGCTTAGCAACGCCGCCACCGAGCAGCGGTACTGCGTCAACTGTGGGTTGTTTTACAAGTCCTTCAAGTTGTGGCTACCCTGACGCTTCGAATACTGGTCCGGTAGCAGGTACTGTGTTTACAAAAGTACCCGAGCAAGCGACGAGCGGGAATGGATGGACTTGGGATTCGCGTGGCTGGCTTTCTGTCACGGGTAGTAACATTACACTTAATGGTATTCAAACAAGTGGGGGTATTGATGTAACTGGCAATAACGTCATTATTCAAAACTGTAAAGTTAATCAAAATAACGGTATGTTTGGCGTTAGTTTGCGGCATACGACAGGCGTGACGGTTCGTAATTGTCAAATTGCCGGTACCGATGCCTCGGCTGGTCGTTTGATGGTCGCTATAAAATCTATTTATGGCGATGATGTTAACCTGCAGTCAATTGCGAATAATATCTCGTATGTATCAACCGGTATTCAATACTGCCAGGGATTAATTCAAGATAATTATATCCATGATTTGGGTTATCAAAGTGGGGATCATTTAAACGGAGTAACAAGTAATAGCGGCTGTGCTCAATTGACGGTTCAGCATAATACAATATTTAATAATTTTTACCAAACTGACGCAGTCAGTCTATTTGAGGATTTTGGACAGCAGATGAACGCACTAGTCACAAACAACTATTTAGCTGGTGGAGATTATGCGATTTATGGTGGAGCAAATGCTGGTGGCACCACTCCAACCAATATTCAGATAACAAATAACCGGATTAGTGATTACTATTATCCAAACGGTGGCTACTATGGCTGGCTAGCTGCTTGGAATGGTACAGGAGCGGGTAATGTGTGTTCTGGCAATATTCTGGAGCGTTTTGCAACAGGTCAAACAGAGGCGCTTAGCTGTTAAGTTGGAGTGTGCCTGTCGAGTCGTTATTTAAGATGATAAAAAAGCGTAAGGGCTAGGATGATTGCTCCAAGAGCACGTCGAAAATAGCTGGTTCCAGTTGTAATTTCGAGCCACGCCCAAGTGAAAATAAACCCAAAACTGATATATCCAAATAAGCTGTGCAAAGCTGATGATTTTACGAAGAGTGAGGTAGCTGTAAATACAAACCAGCCGATAAGTGGAATATTAGGTCGCTGCACGATGGTGATGTGGCCATCTTTGTCTTTGAAGAACTTTGTATACGCCGAGAAGTATTTATTTATACATCTATTGTATCATTCGAATCTGATTAGTCGGTGCTTTGGGTTAAAACCGGTGCATTGGGGGTTATGGCAGCATCGGCTGCTTTTGGATCGTTTAGATAGTTGATAATACCTCTTGCGACACCCAGAGCTTCATCGTTTAAACGAGTTGAATTGGGCTGAGTTAGGACGTTGTATTCGCTATCACTCGTGATAAAAAATCCTTCACTTACAGTTGCCGGCATAGTTGACTCGGATAGGACGCCATCTTCAAACTGCGCAACGCCATTGTTCGGGATATTTAGTTTGGCAGATGTTGCGTTTACGACACTTGTAGCAAGGCCTTGGTCGATTGGTTTATAAAACAGCGCTGTATCATAATCAACTGACGTATCCGAGAAGAAGTTGTGATGAATCGATATCATAACTGAGGCATGATTATTATTGCAGTAGGTATAACGAACGCGATTATCCATTGATTTATCGTTGTCGGTTCGTGTCATAAAGACTTGATAACCTTGGTTATTAAGAATTTGACGAACACTTAAAGCAACTTGAAGGTTGATATCTCGTTCGATTATTGTGCCATCGCTTGACGAGGCGCCTGGATCAACGCCACCATGTCCTGGGTCTAGACAGATTGTTTGAGAATGTGAATATTTTGGCGTGACCAGCTTGGAGCCATCAGCTTTTATTAAATTGGCGCTGATTAAATTGTATCCAATTAGTACGACGGCGCAGGCGAATATCAGCCGTCCAACATGCCACTTACGGTGTGGCGTCGGCATTTTAACTGACCTATTATTGTAGTAACTATAATAGGTTGGGGCAGGAATGTTTCGACGAGATTTTTTCATTATATTTTTGTATTTATTGCGTACTTATTAAATAGTAGCACGCCGAGTTGAATCTTGGCTGAAATTTATCGCTATGGTAGATATCGTGCGTATCGGTGCTAATCCTGTTTTTGTAATTTTTCTGATATAATTATCGAAGCTACCGAATGGCGCCTTGGCGGAGCAGTTACGCAGCGGTCTGCAAAACCGCGTAGACGGGTGCAACTCCCGTAGGTGCCTCCATATATTGATATGCGCGGATGGTGGAATTGGTAGACACGAGAGACTTAAAATCTCTTGGCCTCACGGTCGTGCGGGTTCAATTCCCGCTCTGCGCACCAACTAAAAATGACCTCCGAAAGGAAGTCATTTTTAGTTGGTGACTTCTAAGCTGCAAAGCACTATAATATAAGGTACAAGTAATTAATAAAGAGGGGAATATATGACCGCATTGTGGATTATACTGGGAATCGTTGTTGTTTTGGCTGTTTTTTTGTGGGCGACTTACAATGGACTTGTTCGCCTGAAAGTCCGTGTTGATGAAGCCTGGAGCGACATTACAGTTCAGTTGAAACGTCGTACTGATTTGATTCCAAATCTTGTAAATAGTGTAAAGGGCTACGCTGCTCACGAAAGTGGTGTATTTGAAGCCGTCACGGCTGCTCGAGCTAACATGGTTAATGCTACTGGCGTTAAAGAAACGGCCGCTGCCGAGAATCAATTGCAAGGTGCTTTAAAAAGCCTATTTGCGGTTGCCGAAGCTTACCCAGATCTAAAAGCTAACCAGAACTTCTTGCAACTACAATCTGAGCTAGTTGATACTGAAGATAAAATTCAGGCCGCTCGCCGATTTTATAACGGTGGTGTTCGCGATCTTAATACCAAGATTCAGATTTTTCCAAACAATGTCTTTGCGGGCATGCTTGGCTTTACTAAACGTGACTTCTTTGAGCTTGATGCTACCGCACAGGCACAAGCCGAACAGCCTGTTGAAGTTAAATTCTAGTCTAGGAAAATATTAATATGTATAGTGCGATTGCTGCCAATAAACGCAACACCATATTTATAATGGTGTTGTTCGTTGGCATTATCGGAGCGATTGGCTGGGCGGTTAGTTATGTCTGGTATGGCAATTCAAGTATTGCACCATATATTCTGGCGGTTGCCGCGATTTATGCGTTCATTCAATATTTTGTTGCTGGTAAACTAGCAGTGGCATCGACCGGTGCGATTGAAATTGAAAAGAGCGATAATCCGCGCTTTTATCGGATTATCGAAAATTTAGCTATTACAACTGGTATTGAAATGCCAAAAGTTTATATTATTAACGACCCAGCTCCAAATGCATTTGCGACCGGTCGCGATCCGCGTCATGCAATCGTGGCGGCAACATCAGGATTGCTGGATATCATGGATGATAGTGAGCTTGAGGCTGTAATGGCGCACGAGATGGGGCATGTCCAAAACTATGATATTCGGGTTAGTATGATAGCTTTCGGACTTGTTAGCGCTATCGGCTTTTTATCAGATATTGTACTTCGTAGTATGTTTTTTGGTGGTAATCGTCGAAATAACGACAGTAATGCTAGTCCAGTCATGTTGATTATTGGCATAATTGTGATTATTTTGGCGCCAATTATTGCCATAATTATCCAAATGGCGGTTAGTCGTCAACGTGAATATTTAGCCGATGCTACTAGCGCATTAACGACGCGTAATCCCGAGGCTCTAGAAAGTGCGCTTACTAAGTTAGGTCAGTACGGTCGACCGATGAAAAAGCAAAGTACGTCAACAGCTCATCTTTTTATTTCAGATCCACTCAAGCCAGGTTTTTTTAGCAAATTGTTTAGCACTCATCCACCACTAGAGGATAGGATTGCACGACTTCATAGTAATGAGAATAAGTTTTAAAAATATGGCATCTAAAAAAGAATTAGTGAAAAAAAGCAGCGTCAATATCAAGCTACCGAAGTTTATCAGCATTGGCTTTGCTAAAATACGCGCTTCGACTGATCGATACTTGGCACGCCGCCCACATCGAAGCTTTCGACGAACTCGACGTCGTGATTATACTCGTTCACTTAAAATGCCAGGTTATTGGTCATTTTCTGCTGACACGATTAAAACGTTGTTCCGTCATAAAAAGATATTTCTATTACTTGCTTTAGTTTATGCTATTTTAACGATTGTATTAGTCGGTATGGCATCGCAAGATAACTTTAATACTTTAATGTCGACACTGACGCAAACAAGCGGCGATGTGTTCAAGGGCAATATTGGTCAATTAGGTCAAGCTGGGCTGTTATTTATGACGATTATTTCAGGTGGAATTTCCCAAAGCCTAACTGAAGGCCAGCAGATATATGCCACGATTATTGCGCTACTAACTTGGCTCACGACTGTTTGGCTGCTTAGAAATATCTTGGCGGGAAAACGAGTCAAGCTACGAGATGGACTTTATAATGCCGGTTCGCCAATCTTGCCTATATTTATCGTGGCGCTAGTTTTAGTAGTTCAGCTGTTACCATTTGCGCTAGCTATAATCGGTTATTCGGCGGCATCGGCGACTGGGCTGTTAAATAGTGGTGTAGAGGCAATGTTGTTCTGGATTGTTGCTGGTCTACTCAGCCTACTATCACTTTATTGGATTACGAGTACGATTATTGCTTTGGTCGTCGTCACTCTGCCTGGAATGTATCCATTTCGCGCGATTAAAACGGCAGGTGATTTAGTGATTGGTCGCCGAGTTAGGATTATGCTTCGACTTATCTGGATGGTATTTTTAGCCATGCTAGGATGGGTAATTATCATGTTGCCACTTATATTATTAGTGACTTGGTTAGATAATGTTTGGTCGTCACTTCAGGGTGTACCTATCATACCGCTTGTAATCGTGGCCTTGAGTTCATTAACGATTGTCTGGGTTTCGAGTTATGTTTACTTGCTTTATCGAAAGGTAATTGCTGATGACGCCAATCCAGCCTAATGAGCGCGTCGTCGAGCTGAGGAAGCTTTTATCTGACTACAGCTATCAATATCATGTGCTTGATAACCCGTTAGTATCAGACGCGGTTTACGATAGTTTATTTGGCGAATTAAAAAAAATAGAAGCCGAACATCCAGAGCTTATTACTTTAGATAGTCCAACGCAGCGGGTGGGCGGTGAACTGCTAAGTGGCTTTAAGAAAGTTACGCATAGTACGCGAATGCTAAGTTTAAATGACGTTTTTGATCGTAGCGATGTTGAAGCGTGGGTTAAACGGACAGATAAGTTACTGCCAGGTCGTCAACACGAATTCTTTGCAGATATCAAAATGGATGGTTTAGCCTGTGCGCTAATTTATCAAGACGGTGTTTTGACTCAAGCGATTACAAGAGGCGATAGTTTTATTGGTGAGGATGTCACAGCTAATGTTCGTACGATTAAAAACGTGCCACTTAGCTTGCGTAGAGCTGAAGGATATGAGAATTTCTTAAAAGGACGAACTGAAATTCGGGGTGAGATTGTGATGCTAAAAAAGGACTTTCAGGCTTTGAACATAAAACAAGAGGCTGCCAACAAGCCGAAGTTCGCTAATCCGCGCAATCTCGCAGCCGGCACTATCCGCCAACTTGATCCTAAATTAGTTGCCGAGCGTCCGTTATCGTTCAATGCCTACGATTTGTTGCGTGATAATCCAGCAGAGGTGCCGACTAATATGTTCGCGTACGAAGCCGTTAGTGCACTCGGCTTGAAACGCAACCAGCAAGCCGCGGTGTTTGATAAATTAAGCGATGTTATGAGCTTTGTTGATTATGTTGAAAAAATCCGAGACGAGCTGCCATTCAATATTGACGGTCTAGTAATTAAGGTAAATAACCGCGCGCTATTTGCCGAACTTGGTGTTGTTGGCAAACAGCCTAGGGCGGCAGTAGCTTATAAATATGCCGCTGAGCAGGCGACGACTATCGTCAAGGATATTGTTATTAGTATTGGGCGTACCGGCGCGGCTACGCCAGTTGCTGTCTTTGATCCAGTAGTCGTCGCTGGTACAACTGTTAGACATGCTAGTTTGCATAATGCTGACGAAATTAGCCGACTTGATATTAGGATTGGTGATACGGTAGTAATTTTTAAAGCAGGTGATATTATTCCCCAGGTTGAAAGTGTCGTGATGGAATTACGGCCAAAAGATATCAAAGCAGTCGATTACGAGCAGCTTTTAGCCGAACAGTATCCAGAATTACAGTTTGAGCGTCGTGGTGAAGATGTTATATATCGCGTTAAAGGTCTAAGTGGCGATTTAATATTAAAACGCGCTATTGAGTACTATGCTTCAAAAGGGGCTCTTGATATCGATACGCTTGGTGAAAAAAACGTCGTTGCTTTGGTAGAGGCTGGCCTAGTTAAAGATTTAGCCGACATCTATACTTTAACAAGTGATGACTTATTGAAACTTGATCGCTTTGCTACGATTTCGGCAAATAAATTAATTAAAGCTATTAATGAAAAGAAAAATCCGCCGCTTGAAAAGTTTATTTTAGGCCTAGGTATTCGACACGTTGGTACGCAGACAGCGATCGATCTAGCCAATAAGTTTGAGTCAATCGAGAACTTGGCAAATGCTGATTTGGACGAGCTACAGTTGGTGGATGGTATCGGCAAAGTTGTGGCCGAGTCGATTGTGGCTTGGTTTTCCGACGAAGATAACGAACGGTTACTCAAGAAATTTAATGAGTTAGGTGTTGTACCGTACTATGCTAAAAAGACTGGTAAACTAAATGGTAAGAATTTTGTTATAACCGGTTCACTAAGTGGAATGTCTCGCGATGATGCTGCTGACCGTATCCGTCAGCTTGGCGGTACTTTCCAAACGGCAGTCGCAAAAGATACAGATTATCTGGTAGTTGGCGAAAAAGTTGGTGCCAGTAAACTCAAAAAAGCCGAACAGTATGATATTAAGGTGATTAACGAGTCAGATTTTATAGAAATGGTCAAATAAACCAACGTATAATTACTGGTTGAATTAGTTTAACTGCTACTCGCCTAAACACGTGAACAGTAGTAGAATTGTCACAGAATGAAACGAGATGAAAAGAGACTGACGACGAGTCAGTATATAGTGGCGGTTGCTCAGATAGCGAAGCTGACGTATCAGGCGGCACCTATGGCGATTGTCGCAAAATTGCTTGGCTCAATCATAACGGCGGTCCTGCCGATTGTGACGACGTATTTTGCTGCCTTGACAACGACTGCTTTAGCGCAGGCCTACGCCGGTGATAGTACTGCGGGCGGTAGAGCTATTGAGTTTGTCTTGATTACGGCAGGGTTGGGAATTGTGATGATAGCGTGGAATAGTCTTGAGCAGTACATTAACGAGTTAACGCGCTAC
>JAJXYZ010000026.1 GCA_021780305.1 bacterium
TAAATCATTAACGTTGAGGTTAGAAGCAAAGCTGGGCCCGGAATTAGTGACTTGAATAGTAAATATAACGTCTTGACCGATGTTAGCGGTTTCAGAAGTATGGCCATCGACTAATTTGGTAATGGATAAATTAGCTTGTGGAGTAACGCTGTTGGTATCAGTGAAAGTGTTATTAGTGGTGTTAGTGTCAGTGATACCTGCAGCGGGATTAACATTGATAGTATCAACAAAAGTATTTGTTCCGGCAGCGAGGCTAGGGTCAACATTACCTGTTAAGGTTAATTGAACGCTGTGACCGCTGGCAATATTTAAACCGGACCATTCCACCTGTCCGTTGCCTAAATTTGTAAAAGTGACGCCCGGAGGTAAGAGAGGTGATGTCACATTAAGCAACCCGATCGGCAAAGTATCAATTACGGTGGTGCCATTGGCATTGCTGGGTCCGCTGTTAGAAACAGTGATGGTGTAAGTATCAGATGTGCCCGGAATAACGGCAGTAACACCATCTGTTTTGGTAACAGATAAATCGACTTGCGGTGAAACGTTATTAGTATCTGTAGCAGTGTTGTTAGCACCATTAGTGTTAACTTGACCTTGAGGTACAGTCAGTACAGCGGTGTCAGTAAATGTACCCGTACCAGCGCTTAAGTTAGGATCTACAGTACCAGAAAGATGTAATTGCAGTGATGTGCCAGCTGCTACATTAATACCCGTCCATTCAACAGTACCATTGCCTAAGTTAATGAAATTAGCATCCGTCGAAGTTGCATTGAGTAAACCTATTGGTAAAGTATCAACAATGGTGCCATTAGTAATATTGCTTGGGCCGCCATTGGTAACATTAATGATGTAAGCATCTGATGTTCCTGGTGTAACGTTTGTAACATTATCACTTTTACTAATTGTTAAGAATCCTTGTGGTTGCAAGGTTGCAATATCCAATGAATGATTAAATTGATTGGTATTATTAACAAGTGCGGGTGAGGTGATTTGACCTGAAGCAACTAAATCAGTGTTTGCATTTGACGGAATGGTAGCGGTAATTGAATAAGTTATTGAACTTCCTGATGCCATAAAGACATAATCATTAATATTACCTGTGCCGCTTGTTCCGCCTGTTATCACGCCTGCAGTGCCCGTTATATTTGTGATTATCCAATGCGCGCTACTGGCAATATTAGCTGGTAATGCATCGGTGACACCCGCGCCGACAACGAATGTCGGACCTGAGTTTGATATCACCATAGTATAGGTGATGGTATTACCAGGAGTAGCTATACCACCCGTTGTATCGTTTGTTGTTGAATGAAAACTGCCAGAGACATTATCGGTAAGTTTGACTGATAAATTAGCATTCGGTAAGAAAGGTATATTTATTTTAGGTACAATTGCGGTTATGTCTGTTGATGCAGTAAAAGCATTAGTATCAATTGTGCCTGCTGGCGGTGTGATAGTGACAGTATTGGCTAATGAAATTGTGGCAGTCGTTTTTACATTGGCATCGATGGTATAAATAATGCTAGCGCCAACAGGTAAATTAGCGACGTCACTGATATTGCCTGAACCACTGACGCCACCACTTGTAATAGCTGCACCACCCAGTAATGAGGCCGACCAATTATCAGCACTAATTTTTGCAGTAGGTATTAAATCTGTGATAGTTGCCCCGGTGACAGCAGAACTACCTGTGTTCGTGACAACTATTGTATAAACTTGTGTTGTACCAGCAGTGACTATTCCGCCTATCGTATTATTTGTAGCGCCATTAAATGTCCCTGTAAGATTATTAAAGCTATCTGTCATTTGTACAGAAATATTGGCATGGGGTGAAACACTGTTGGTATCTGTTGCTGTATTATTAGTTGAATTTGGATCGCTAACGCCTGCAGGTGGAGTAACGACAATATGATCAATAAATGTATTAGTACCCGCCGGTAAATTAGGATCAACTGTACCTTGTAATTGTAAGTTCACCGTGCCGCCATTGGCGATATTCAAACCACTCCAAGTGACTGTGCCATCTTGATTGACGGTAAAGGTTACGCCAGCGGGTAATCCGGTAGATGTGACATTAGTCAAACCGGTTGGCAATGTATCCGTAACCGTTGCGCCAAATACAGCGCTAGGGCCACTGTTGGTAACATGGATGGTATAAGTATCTGTAGTGCCTGGAATGACGGTAGTAACGCCATCCGTTTTGGTGACACCTAAATCAGCCACTGGATTTACCACTACATTGCTGGCGGAGCCATTGTCCGCAGGTGTTGCATCACCAAATTGGTTAGTTTCATTGCTGGTGATAGACACACTATTGGGGTCAGCCTGAGCGGTGCTCGGCGCATTGGTTGTTTCAGTGTAAGTGAGTGTTGAATTAGCTCCAGCATTTAAGCTGGATACAGTCCAGGTAATTGTGTTACCGCTGATAACGATGCCATTAGCGGCTAGGTCAGCAGCGCTGATGCTGACATTATTGAGCAAGAAAGTTGTGTTATTCAGGGTGAAATTAGTCGGTAAATTGTCAGTAACAACCACATTATTAGCTGTATTGCCACCATTATTAAAGGCTGTCAGTTGATAGGTGACATCATGTCCAGCACCAACGGATACGCTGCTAGAAGGGCTGTTAACGGCATCCCCAGCGCTAACTGTTTTGTTGATACCGACATCGGCATTGACGTTGACGACAGCGGTGCTGCTGACGGTAGAGGCGTCCGTGGCCGTAGCGGTAGCAGTTTCGTTAATGGAACTAGGAACTGAACTGCCGATGGTGCTGACTTGAGCTTGAATGACCAAAGTATCAGAAGCGCCATTAGCTAAAGAACCAATAGTCCATACACCGGTGACAGGATTATAAGCAGTGCCGGCTGGAAGAATGTCATTTAAAAATGTCAGACCGGGTGGTAATAAATCATTAACGTTGAGGTTAGAAGCAAAGCTGGGCCCGGAATTAGTGACTTGAATAGTAAATATAACGTCTTGACCGATGTTAGCGGTTTCAGAAGTATGGCCATCGACTAATTTGGTAATGGAT
>JAJXYZ010000005.1 GCA_021780305.1 bacterium
AAATGCGGCTAGTGCCAAAATTAGCGCCGTAAGCACGCCGCCGCGGACAAACAACACCTTGTGGTCTGCCGGTACGGTTTTTACAACCTTATCGTTTCGGTAAGGTTTTGCAATACCGAGGACGCGCACTAAAAGATAATGAACAAACAAAAGCCCCAATATAGTCAGCGGAACGACTACAATGTGAATACCATAAATCTGATTACTATTGAGGGCGTTTATTAATGTGCCCACGCCGCTACCGTTATAAAAGTCAGCCCCCTGCAGCCCGCGCCACTGCGATGTATAGTCACCCCTTAGGACATAACCAAACTCGGTTTCAGCCAAAACAATAAACATCATGACAACCCCTATCGCCCAGGTTAGGCGTCGTGGTTTTTTGAAGCCTGATGTAAAGAAGACGATTATCAGGTGCAAAATAATAAACAGGACAAACGCCTGAGTTGCCCACATATGCACGCTGCGCATATATTGGCCGATACCATTAGTAAGCCACCAGGTTGGTCCAAAAAAGACCATAACAACACCGGTAATAATCAGTACCATAAACGATATCATCGACAAGAAACCAAGTGAGTAGAAGAACTTATTGCCATAACTTGGCACGTCCTTAATCATGATATTGCTTAGGGCTTTTACAAGTGGTCGTTTTACTGACATTTTTATTTTTTACCTATAATGGTTGATTTACTTGTAATTATATATGTATTTTTAAGTTTTGAACATACATATCATTTGCAGTCGTTCGTTCAAAAAAGTAAAATGACGGCACGTAACCTTATATGTCTATCGATTATATCTGTGTCGCATACACAAGCGCGCGATTTTCAAGTGTCTTTTCTGAGTCAATCCACTTACCTGTGCAGGTAATAATGTTAAGGCCTTTATCGGCGCTGCCGTATGGCTTTAACATCGAAGCCATGTCGACATTATTTCGATTTACAATCGCGGTATAGGCAACAACGTAATAAATAACCGTACCGTCGCCGCGTTCAACTTTTATTTGATCACCGGCAGCCAGTCTATCAAGATTGCCAAACAACGCACCACGTGTAGCTGATGAGTGACCGTCAATCAACACTGCGCCAGAATTACCTGGCTTTGCACTACCATTATACCAAGCGGCATTCCAAATATTTTTTGGCGTATCAACTGCCCCGTCACTAGTCAAGCCAACGTTTACGACAGCTGCATTTATGCCTAGTTTTGGAATCATGATAGATTTTGGCTGATCTGACGGAACACTGCTACCTGCAGCACTTACCGCCGAAGATGATCCGGTAGCCGCTGTCTGAGCGGTCTGAGTTGTAGCTGTAGTCTGGTTCGAAGCGGCGTCGCTCGCAGTCTCGGTCAGGATAGGCGACGCTGCAACAGACGATGCCTGATTAATCACCGCTTTAGCCTCTTGATTAACAAAGAAGCTATCAGTTACAAGATACCCCCCAAAAGCCACAACACCCACTAAGGCTGATAATGCCGCGGCGCGATAAACATGCTTGCGATTAACTTTCGTTATTTTTTGCTTTACAACTGGTAGTAACTTCTTATGATGTCGGGTAATTTTTGGCTTATCCATACTACGCTCAAAATATTGTTCGACAAAGTTAATCGGTTGGTAATCCAGAACCTCTGTCTTAGCCTCTAAACTGTCGATAGCAACATCGTTGTTATAAAAATTACTTTCAATAAGATCAAGGTCAATCGAGTTTAAATTATTATCGTAAAATTCTAAACTACGATTAACTAAAGTCTCTTGCGGATTAGATAACGGTTCGTCATTCTGTAATATGGTGGCTTCGGGTTTCTTAAAAGTCGGTTTAACATACTCTGCTTTATTCGAAACCTTTATAAACTCAATACCTTTAACGCGTGGGCTGCTAATCTCGGCCACTGTGTTAACGGGGCTAGGTTTATAGATTGGCGTCAGCTTAGAGAATTTCTGCTCAGCTATTGGCATTTCAGATACAATAACACTCGGTTCGACTGAGACAGCCTCACTCTGGCATACTACTTTTTGACGTCGAGGTGCAACTGATCGTGGTGTTGGCCGCGTCAATACAAGCCGGCGGCTGTCCATTGTACCTTCCATATCGTATCTTCACTTTCTTTTTTTGATTTTTGTTTTTGATAATAACACGCAGTGACCCACTACTTTTGGTGGGTCACTCATAAACCATTTTTAGTTTACTGACAGCGTGTTGTTAAAGAACTTGTTTAGTATTTCTACTGTTGTTTACGTAACTGTACAATACCTAGTCCAGCCGCAACTATTGCAATCGTTGCAATCGCGATAACGAATGGGTTTGCAAGGATTAGTCTAAAAGCCGTGTTTGGAGCCGTTGGTGTTGTAGTTGTTGTTGTAGTTGGAGTTGTCGTGGTTGTAGTCGTGGTTGTAGTAGTGGTTGTAGGTGTACCAGTAAAGGTTCCTGCATTGCCAAATCCAGCCGTAAAGGTTCCAGGACTTGTAACAGTATAGGAGGTAGCATATAGGTATGCGCTAGCTGGCAAAACATACTGTGAGGGACCAGTGGTAACCGCAAGCGTCGAAAGTGTTGTCGTACCCGATCCAGACATTTTCATCTGTCCACCTGTCATGGTAATAGATGTTGTGAATGTCGTGTTTGGTGCAAGCGTTATAATCGAGTTACCCGCAAGTGTAAGTGTGTAGTTCTTCGCAAGTGAGTCTGTCGTAAGTGTCAAAACTGATGCGTTTGAAGTACCACTTAGGGTGATCTGCGTATGGTTAAAGTTCAGAAGATTTGCAGGAGTAATCGTTCCGTCATTATCAAGAACAATACCGGTTGCGCCCGTAATTGATGTTGGAAGTGTTGTTAGGTTTTTCAAAGTAACAATACCGCCACTAGGAAGTGAGATGCTACCAGCGCTCACACCATCCAAGGTAACGTTACCTTGTGCTGTTAAAGCCGTAATAGTAACCTGATTAGTTGCTGGCGCAGTCGAGTTTATTGTTGCATTAGCTGCAGTCTTTAAAGCACTAATTGTAAAATTGTAGGTACC
>JAJXYZ010000015.1 GCA_021780305.1 bacterium
GTAGTAGTATTACGGCTGTCAAAAATGGTAAAAGTATTGATAACAGCATGGGCTATACCCCTCTTGAGGGTATGATGATGGCAACACGGACTGGTAGTATAGATGTTTCGGCCGCCTTGGCTATTAAGCGTGAGCTAAATTTATCAGATAGTGAGCTGGAAGAGTATCTTAATAAAAAAAGCGGCCTGTTGGGTGTTAGTGGTAGCTCAAACGACATTCGTCAGTTACTGACCAGCGAAGCCAAAGGCGATAAGCGGGCCGAACTCGCCCTAAAATTATTCGTTTACCGCCTAAAGCAAACAATTGGCCAGATGGCCGCAAGTTTGGGTGGGGTTGATAGCATCGTCTTTACCGCTACAGTTGGCGAACGCTCGGCCGTTATCCGCAGTCGAATCTTGGAAGGCTTAGGCTATCTTGGTTTTAACTTCGATATTCAGTTAAATGAAAATATAACCGAGCCGGTTGGCCCAGTTAATTTAGCGATTGGTGGTAGTAAACCGGTTTGGGTGATAACGACTGATGAAGCTGCTGAAATTGCCGATCGAGCCGATCAATATATCAAAACCTTAAATAAGTAATATTTTATAAAAAAACATTGTTAGCACTCTTGACACGAGAGTGCTAACTTATTTATAATCATAGATATTGGCAATCTACAACGTAGAGTGCTAAAATTAACAAAGACAACCAAGTAATTATTAGATGAATAGGAGAATTATAAATGGGTAAAATTATCGGAATCGACCTTGGTACAACTAACAGTGCCGTCGCCTACATGGTAGCTGGCAAACCTGAAGTTATTGCTAATGCTGAAGGTAACCGCACGACACCTAGCGTCGTGGCGATTAACAAAAAAGGTGAGCGTTTGGTTGGCCAAGTGGCTCAACGTCAGCGCGTGACTAATGCAAACAACACTATTTATGGTGTTAAGCGTTTGATTGGTCGTAACTTTAACGACAAAGAAGTTCAAAACGATCACGACATTATGCCGTACGAAATCGTTAAAAAGGGCGATGGCGTGGCTGTAAAGATGGGTGACAAAGACTACTCGCCAGAGGAAGTTTCAGCTATGATTCTTTCAAAGTTGAAGGCTGATGCCGAGGCGTTCCTAGGCGAAAAAGTTACTGAGGCAGTCATTACTGTGCCGGCTTACTTCAACGACTCACAGCGCCAAGCGACCAAAGATGCTGGTAAGATTGCCGGCCTTGAAGTTAAACGAATTATCAACGAACCAACGGCTGCCGCACTTGCCTATGGACTGGACAGTAAAAAAGACGAAAAGATTATTGTGTTTGACCTTGGTGGTGGTACCTTTGACGTTTCTGTCCTCGAGCTTGGTGACGGTGTTTTCGAAGTTAAATCAACCAACGGTGATACCCACCTTGGTGGTGAGGATTTTGACAACCGCATTGTTAACCACTTCCTAGACGTGTTTAAGGATAATGAAGGTATTGATCTTCGTAACGATAAAGCTGCTATGCAACGTCTTAAGGACGAGGCCGAAAAGGCTAAAAAAGAGCTATCTTCAACTAACGAGACCGAAATTAACTTGCCGTTTCTTACTGCCGATGCCGACGGTCCAAAGCATTTCGAGTACAAATTAACTCGTTCAAAACTAGAAGAACTGGTTAAAGATTTAATCGATCGCTTGGCTGGTCCAGTTGAAAAAGCTCTCAAGGACGCTGGCTTAAAGGCGAATGAAATCGACGAAGTTGTGCTGGTTGGTGGTATGACTCGTATGCCAATCGTGGTTGAAAAAGTTAAAGCTATCTTTAACAAGGACCCACTAAAGGGCGTGAACCCTGACGAAGTTGTGGCTATTGGTGCAGCTATTCAAGGTGGAGTTTTGGCTGGCGACGTTAAAGATGTACTCCTACTAGACGTCACGCCACTTTCGCTCGGTATCGAAACGATGGGTGGTGTTTCGACTAAGCTTATCGAACGCAATACAACCGTGCCAACTTCTAAATCAGAAACTTTTAGCACTGCTGCCGATAATCAACCACAAGTTGAGATTCACGTTACCCAGGGTGAGCGCGAGCTAGCCAATGACAACAAGTCACTGGGTCGCTTTACGCTTGATGGTATTGCGCCGGCGCCTCGCGGTGTGCCGCAAATTGAAGTTACCTTTAATATCGATGCCAACGGAATCCTAAACGTCACGGCACGCGATAAGGGCACTGGCAAAGAGCAGAGCATTACCATTTCAAATAGTGGTAACCTTTCCAAGGATGACATCGAAAAGGCCGCTAAGGACGCTGAAATGCACGCAGATGAGGATAAAAAGAAGCGTGAAGCTATCGATGCCCGCAATGGACTCGAAAGTGCTATCTATCAAGCTGAAAAGATGCCAGATGAGTACAAGGACAAGATTAGTGATGACGACAAAAAAGTTATTACCGATGCAGTCGAGGAAGCTAAAAAGCATAAAGACAGCGACGATAAGGCCGAGTTAGAGTCAGCTCTAAAAGCTTTGAACGACGCCATTATGCCAATTGGCGCCAAAATGTATGAGTCTGCCTCTAAAGAGGAACCAACTGCCTCTGATGAAAAGAAATCTGACGAGCCAGTTGAAGGCGAAGTGGTTGACGATAAAAAATAGTGATTTTTAGCACATTTTTAAGGGGTCGTGTTATAAAACGCGACCCCTTTTGCTGCCAGCCGGTCTTTAAAGCGGTATAATTAGAAGTACAAATATAACCAAAGGAGGAGGAACATTATGGGAATCATCGGTTGGATAGTACTTGGCGGCCTTGCTGGCTGGATTGCGTCAATTATTGCAGGAACGAATGCTCGACAAGGTTTGTTCGGCAACATTGTAGTCGGTATCGTAGGTGGTTTACTGGGTGGATTTATACTCGGCTTGTTCGGAGTTGACGGTGTGACTGGCTTTAACTTATGGAGCTTTGTAGTTGCTCTTATTGGTGCTGTAATTGCACTTTGGATTTGGCGCGCGGTCCGCGGCGCAGGTCATCGTACTGTTGCATAGTATCTTAAAATGACGATTAATTTTATATAGCCGCACAACATGCGGCTATATTTTTGTTTGCTAATTAGTAAACAATATAGTATTGTCTATTTATGAACAGATTTGATTCATATCAGTTTAAGAAATCAACCGTCGGCGTATATATGCCCGTCGGCATTCTTGATGATATGACTTATCTTCTCTCTTAAATAGTTAATACTTGAAGCAAGATAAGTCTCCAGTACCGGAGACTTTTTAAAACCGATTCTGGAGGCTCATCTGGTCTCAATCAGAGATCAGTTAAAAGAAAGGAGTGTCATTATGGCATTTGGACCAAAAATGAGCCTCTCAGTCGGTGATCTGACGATTGAGCTGGCTCCTTTAACAAAAGAGGCGATGGGTGAGTTTGTGGTAGGTATGGGGCAGCATTCAGTTACTAAATATATCAATCGACACCTGGCTCCAACCTTAGAAGACGAGCTAGAGTGGTTTGATAAGACTCGAATCGACAAAACAAAAATTGTATGGGGCATCTGGGCAGTTAAGGATAATGAGCGTGTATTGATTGGTAATACGGCTCTGAGCGAAATCGAAAATAAGCATATTCGTCAAGCGACAAGCGGGTCTATGATATTTCGCAAAGAATATTGGGGAATAGGTATCGCCAGTCATATTCATAAAGCTCGGACGTGGTATGCATTTAAGCACCTTGGTTTGCATCGTATACGTTCAGCGGTGATTAACGGTAATGTGGCGAGCCTAAAGGCGCTCGAGAAATCTGGCTACAGTCGGGTCTACGTTGAGCGTAATACGCTGTTTGTTGACGGTGAGCTGCGACATCAGGACAATCTGGAGTGTCTTAACCCGGCCAGTTCATTCTGGTCAGATTGGTGGCACGGTGAGCGTCCAACAGCTCAGGCTCTGTCTGCCCGCGACCGAACGCGCGAGGCCATGAAATGGGCCGAAGATAACGTTAATTTGGCCTGAAAAGTTACTAAACTTTTACTAGCACTCTTTACTTTAGAGTGCTAGTTTTATATCATAGATACAGATGACAAAGCGTGATTATTATGAAATTTTAGGTATTGGTAAAACCGCCTCGGCTGATGAAATTAAAAAAGCCTACCGCAAGGCGGCTGTTAAATTTCACCCTGACAAAGACGGTGGCGACGAGACAAAGTTCAAGGAAGTCACTGAGGCTTACGAAGTCTTGAAAGACAGTCAAAAACGCCAACGTTATGACCAGTTTGGTCATGCTGGCGTTGGCGGTGCATCAGGCGGCGGGGCTTCGGGCAATCCATTTGAAGGTTTTGGTGGTTTTGGCGGCCAAAACGTCAATTTTGACTTTGGTGATGGTGGTCTAGGTGATATTTTTGGTCAATTCTTTGGTGGCGGTAGTGCGAGGCGAGGCCCACAGCGGGGACGTGACGTTGAGATCAGCCTACAATTAAGCTTTGAAGAAGCGGTATTTGGCGTCGAACACAAAATTGAACTTGATCTAGATGACGAGTGTGCCCATTGTAAGGGTACGACTGTTGAGCCAGGCTATGATATGAAGACTTGTCCAACCTGTAAGGGCGCTGGTCAGGTCGGTCGTGTTATGAATACGATGTTTGGTCAGATTCAGCAGAATGTTGTTTGTGAAACTTGTCACGGACAAGGTAAAGTGCCCGATAAAGTCTGTACAGTCTGTCGCGGTAAGGGTACGCAGCGCCAAAAGCGCACAATTAATCTTAAGGTGCCCGCCGGCATCGATGATGGTGCCACGATTCGCTTGCAAGGACATGGTGAGGCAATCGGTGGTGGTGAAAAAGGTGATTTATACGTTCATATTCGCGTCAAGGCGCACAAGCGTTTCACGCGCGAGGGTGACATTATCTTATCGGAAGAACATATTAGTATGGTTGAGGCGGCTCTTGGCACGGAGATTGATGTCGAGACGGTTGATGGTAATATCCGTATGAAAATTCCAGCCGGGACACAATCTGGTACCGATTTTAAGCTGTCATCTCACGGTGTACCAAATATGCGTAGCGATAGACGCGGTCCGCACATTGTCAGTATTCTAGTCGATACACCAACAAAACTTACGAAGAAGCAAAAAGAAATTCTTGAAGAACTTGCTAGCGTTACAAAACCCTAGATCATTTACCTCTGTTAATTATGTCAAAATTATGATATAATTAAATAAATGACTATTGGATCTAAAAACAGTGTAACGTATAAAGAAGCGCTCCTAAAGCGTGGTTACGTGTATCGTACTTTTATGCTTGATTCGCAAATGTATCGCGAGTACAAGGCTCCAAATGGGTGGACCTGGATATATGCAAAAAACTTTAGAAATTATCCGTTTACCTCTATATCAGCGCGTAAAATAAGTACCAATAAGCAGGCGAGTTATGACTTTGCGGTGTTAAATGGCGTGGCGATTCCTCGTACCTTATGTACCCAAGACCCAAAAGTTGCTAGTTTATTTTTAAAGAAACACGGCCGTGTAGTTGTTAAGCCACTTGATCAAAGTGGTGGTTTGGGGTTGACGGTTGATATCTTGACGGATGATCGTCTTGTTCAGGCGATGAAGATGGCTTCTCTTGGCGACACGCCTGTCTTGATTCAAGAGCAGTTTATCGGCGAGGAACTTCGCTTTACTATCCTAAGAGGCAAAGTGGAGTCGGTAATTCTTCGTCGCTCACCTCGAGTAGTCGGAGACGGGATTAATTCAGTCATGGACCTTATCAAGATTGAGAATACTAATCGTGATGCACTCCACTTTCCGCTTCTAATTTATCCCCAGCTGCAGTCGACTAATATCGGAGTTGATTTTATGACCGATAATTCGATCCCATCAGAAGGTAAAATAATCGAGTTAAGTAAGACAACTATGATTGGTAAAGGTGCCTCATTTTATGGTGTAACCGGTGAGGTACACAAGACATATGTTGATATTGCAGAACGCCTTGGAACTGCCCTTAATGCGGCGATGATTGTGGTTGATATCATGGTGAAGGATTATACAAAACCAGCAACAAGTGATAACTATGTCTTCCTTGAATTTAATACCTCGCCAGCGCCGCAGGTGTACTCATCGCTTCGTGGCGGAGACAAACCAGCTATCATCGATAAAATAGTATCGATGATAGATGAATATGCTACACAATATAACCCAAAACACGCATAAACCGATTGACATTTCCTATCTTATAATGTATAATATGTTGAAATGACTCAACATGCAGAATTTGACGCGACGGCCATTATTACGATTCCTAAACCATATAATGGTGCTCAGGAAGAAAAGGGCTTACTGGTCTATAATCGGCCGGATCTTTTCAAATTGATTCGTGACGGTGAAGGCGTCGATGTCCATGTCTCAAGGGGTGTCGATAGTATTGATGCTGAAACCGGTATTGTAGCGGACGTTGTCCGCCCTTCGTACTATGACTTAAATGGCACCGTGAAGCTTGAACGTGTCGGTGAGCGTGATTTGTCGGACTATGGTGTTGCGCGTTCGTATGGACCACCGACTGACACTGATCGCTACGTTGAGAACCTAAATCCGATGAACCTCAGGGTGTTAGCTCGTGATAAATTTGAAGTTGCCAGTACTGTGTTAAAAAAACTTGGGTTATACCGACAAAGCACGTTGGTGACACCCGCGCAGTCAGCTATGACAACGGTAAATGATATCACAGTTGGTCGTAGTCTTATTATGAAGCCCAACGGTGGGTTTGCTAGTCGAGATATTATTAGCGGTACGCCTGCAGAAATTCATAGTCAACTGGCCGATATTACTGAGCCGAAGCTTATTGAAGAGCGATTGAATTTTAAATTGCCGATCCCTTCAATCAAAGGTCGCGATGAATATGAGCAAGCTCGTCTCGACGAAGCGAATAGAAGTGGTGTTAATAAAGAGCTTCGCCTATATTCCTATGGAGACACCGTTTGGCATCCTGTCGCTCGCGTTGCCGAACCTGGCAGCCTACGCTTAACAGGTGATGAATGGGTATATATTGATGAAGACACTGTTCCAACTGATGCAATCTTGGCAGCAAACAGTGTTAAGCACGCGCTGGATATTAAAACAGGTAAAACTGATACGCTACTTGCTATCGATTTAGTATACGTGACGAGTGAAAGCCGACCCGATCCGCACTGGGAAGTAATGGAAGTTAATGCGGAGCCGTATATTATGAGGCCAGAGAACAACAAAGATATTGGCTTAAAACATCAGCGATTATTGGCTACTCAAATTGGTCGGATAGCTCGAAATAGCAAGTCATAAGTAGTAAAGTAAGGTAGGAATATGAAGAAGATTACAATCACTGGTACTAAAGGAAAAACTACAGTCAGTAGCGTTCTCGCGACGGTTCTTCGATCTGTCGAAAATAAAGTTCTAAACGTTGATACGAACGGAGCTTATATTAATGGCGAACTTATTATGAGTAAGTCTGACAGTCAGCTTATTTGGGATGTTGTGCCAACCGTGGCGCCGGGCCGCTTTCTTTACCTTTTGCATGATCCAACTGCCGCAAAGGTTGAAGGTCAGCATCACGGAAACTTAGAGGGCGTTGCTGTGCTTGAAGCTTCGCTGGGAAGTGGTACGTTGAGTGGGCTTGCTTATTATGGGCATGACGTTGGTGTTTTTACTAACGTCTTTGAAGACCATATTGGTTCGCGTCCGGATTTGAACAATCGGGAAGACATTGGCCGCAGTAAGAGTTTTGTGTTTTCGCGTATTAATAAAGATGGCTATGCTGTCTTTAATGCTGACGATGATATTATTTGTGCTAACCTTTCGCATTGTAAAGATGGAGTTACTCTTATACCATTTGGTCTAGATTTTAAATTCTTTGACTTAGCCAATCATTTAAAAAAGGGCGGCAAGGCATTAACTGTAAGAGACGGTAACGTTGTTTTTCTTGAGGGCGACTCAACCAAGGTGTTGTTCGGAGTTTCTGATATAATTTGGACATTCAACGGTAAATTTATACCGTCGGTTTATAATCTGCTGGCTGTGACTGGTGCGCTTCTTGGATATGGCGATGGTGAAATTTCATCAATTCTTATCCAGGCCCTTATTGACTCACGTCTTGATCCGTACAGCGGCCGTCTTACACTTCTTCGTAATGCAGAAAACGTTACTATATTGGCTGATTATGCGCACGAAAAGCAATCATTAAAGAGCGTTGCTGATCTTGCCAAAGAGCTTAAAGTGTCCGAAGATAATAAAGTAATTGGTGTGCTTCGTCTGGCATGGGACCGCACGGAAGATCTGATTGAAGATACGGCTCGTTATATCGCACCCGTTTACGACAGCTTTGTCATCTACGATAAAATCGATGGGTTTTGGCGTCAGCCAAGTAGTCGATATCGCACTGGACAGCGTCAGTTTACTCAAGAAGTTGGGAAAATTTCAACGATTTTCGCCAACGAGTTAATAAAAGTACGCGACGAAGCGAGTGTCGTCAGGATTATTCGTGAAGATGAAGCAATTGCCGCAGCTGCGAAACAGGCAAAACCCGGCGACGTCGTTGTCTTTATCGTTAACGATGACATTAAGCGATCAATTGATTTTATCAGAACAACCTTTAATGCAGAGTTTGTATAATGGCGGATAAATTAATGATAATTGGACGAGCCGAGAAAGCTGATCTTGTCGATTTTGCTATTACGGGTGTCCCTGTCAAAATCGATACAGGTGCAGATGCTTCATCTATTTGTGCATCAAGTGCAGAGGTGCGAGATCGGAAGCTTTATGTTGTCTTTTTTGAAAAAGACAGTCCATTTTACGATGGTATAGAACATATTTTTAAAGCAGACCACTTTACTATCACTCGAGTGGCTAATTCGTTTGGTCACAGGGAAGTGCGTTATAAGATAAAACTTCGCATTAGAATTAAAAAACGTGTTATAAACGGCACATTCACTTTGTCCGACCGTTCAACTAAATTGTATCCGGTCCTGATTGGTAGATCGCTCTTGCGGAATAAATTCCTCGTCGATGTATCAAAAGGGAATCCACTTAAAGAGGCCGAGAAGGAAAGATCTATCCAACTGAAAAAAGAGCTAGAAACTCTCAAAGGAGAACTATAATTATGAAAATCGCTATTTTATCCAAAGGATCAGCTAACTACACGACACGACGCCTTAAAGAGGTGGCTAAAGCGCGTGGGCACGAAGTGAAGATTATTAATTATGCTAAATGTTATGTTGCAATTGAAAAAGACAAACCAGTTATTCGTTACAAGGGCGGATCGCTTGATCACTTTGATGCGATTATTCCACGTATTGCTCAGAGCTACACTAAATATGGTACTGCGATCGTTCGTCAATTCGAAAGTCAGGGCTCATATACAACAGCAACTTCACTTGCAATTAATCGTTCACGCGACAAGCTACGTGCTTATCAGGTATTAGCAAAAGCCGGTGTGGCGATTCCAAAAACTGTGTTTGCGCGCGAAACGGCAAACTTTGAAGACGTAGTGTCGTTAGCCGGTGGTACGCCACTGATTATTAAGGTCGCACGAGGTACCCACGGCAATGGTGTAGTACTTGCAGAAACTCCAAAAGCAGCCAAAGCCGTAATGCAGGCATTTTATGTTGAGGGTGTTAACTTTTTAGTTCAAGAGTTCATTAAAGAATCTGCCGGTGAGGACATTCGTGCATTAGTTGTCGGTAGTCGAGTTGTTGCAAGTATTAAACGCCAGAGTCTCGACGACGATTTTCGAAGTAATACCCATCAAGGCGGTGTTGGTACAGCAATAAAATTGACTGACGAGGAAACCAAGACTGCCGTAAAAGCGGCCAAAGCGATGGGTCTGCCGATTTGCGGTGTTGATATGATGCGCAGTAACCGGGGTGTACTTGTGCTTGAGGTTAACTCATCGGCTAGCTTGAAGACACCTGAGCAGATTACAAAACGCGATCTTGCAACCAAGACAATCGAATATATCGAAATTAACGCAAAGCGCAATAATAAAAAAGACAAAATCGGCGCTTAGAAAATAGCTGCTATAATGATGCTTATGGCATACATTAGGGCTTTAATATGAAGCGTGGTAGTAGCGTTGGCATTGCAGTCATTATTATTGCCGTTGTTGCCCTAGTTTTGGCAACGGCTATTATTGTCATATCATCGACAATCCAATCACGTACAACCCTTAATATGGGTGACGGTGTTTTTACGGCAAAACTCGCCATAACGCCAGCCGAGCGTGATAAAGGCTTGGGTGATGCAACCTCGCTTGCACCTGACCAGGCGATGATTTTTGCTTATCTAAGTGATAGTAAATGGCCGATATCGGTTATTGGAAATAAAACACCAGTTGATATTATCTGGATTAATCAAGATAAAAAAATTGTTTATATTGTGACAGATGCCTCAGCTGATAGCAGTACAAAAACGGTATTTACACCTAGCGTTGATGCGCGCTATGTAGTAGAGGTTGCGGCTGGATCGGTCGGTAACCTCAATATTAGGGTTAACACGACAGCGTTGTTTGATATAAGCGGAGTAAATATAAGGTAATGAGTGTCGTTATAATATTTGCAGCTATCGCCTTGGTATTATTTGGGCTATCTTTTATGACGCGTCGCCGTTTTGGGTTACTTGGGTTGGCGCTGGCGGCTGGCTCAATTTTGAGCAATTTATGGGGTGACAATGCCAGTTTTGTTGTTAGCGCTATTGGCATTCGATCGAGTCCGCTGACAACGGCGATTACACTATCAGTGATTGTGTTATTGCCATCGGTGTTACTGCTGTTCCACGGCTATGCTTACAAGAATATTGTTGGTCGCGCGATTGGAGCTTTGATGTTTACGTTGTTGGCGCTGGCCTTTTTGATTCAGCCACTTGGCTACGCCTTGACACTGCAGGGTTTCGGGGCGAACGCCTACACTTGGCTAGTTCAAAACAAAGATTTGATTATCAGCCTGGGCATGATATCTGCTGTTGTCGACCTGTTTTTCACCAAGCCGGCTCATCTGTCTGAAAAAAAGTCCAGACGTTGACAAACTACCTCTATTAGTGGTACATTTTTTAGAGTTGTTTAAGTAACATTTAACAATTTATGGGACCATAGCTCAGCTGGTTAGAGCACCTGCCTTTTAAGCAGGGTGTCGTGGGTTCAAGCCCCACTGGTCCCTCCATAGAAATAGACCCACCTCGTGTGGGTCTATTTCTATGGCAATGATTTATGTGGGACTTGAATCTACGACACCCGAGGGGTGGAGTGGGCGAAAACAGCCAGTGGCTGTTTGAGAGCGATGTTCCGATGGCGATTAATCGCCAGTCGTGAACTCGCGGGGCCGCCAGCGGTGGCCAAGCTCCACTGGTCCCTCCAAGAAAAACGACCTACCTCGTGTAGGTCGTTTTTTCTTGGAAAAAACTTAGAAGCCGAATTATAATGTGTGTATGAACTGGTGGGTGCTACGTCGTCGACTGCATGTCTCGTGGCTGATAGCGATATTTTGTGGATCACTTATTGTAGGATTGATTTTAACAGCCTCTTTCCAAGTTTCTGCTTTCAGCTCAATTGTTTTTCTTTTATTGGGGCTATCAGTTAGTCTAGTAGGGCTGAGTTGGCGTTACGTGTACTTGATACCTATCGTTATTATCGGTGGTGTGATTGTCGGAATTTGGCGTGGCTCAGCTCATAATATTGATTTGTCCGACATGGCTATATTGTACGGTCGAACTGTCACGATATCAGGTCGAGTTACGGAGGATGTCGACAGCTCCGCTGATGGGCAACTGAC
>JAJXYZ010000020.1 GCA_021780305.1 bacterium
CTAATTTTCGACGGCTCACTGTTTGTAACTCCCTATTGCCTGATCACCAGTAATTTTACCGTGCTCGATTGTAATAACACGACGCTTTAATTTGTTAACAATATCAGCGTTGTGCGTCGTCAGCAGTACTGTCGTGCCGTATTTATTAATTTTTTCGAGTAATCTGACGATATCCCAGCTGTGTTTTGGATCCAGGTTACCAGTTGGCTCATCGGCAATCAAAATCTTTGGCTGGCGAACAACGGCCCGGGCGATTGCAACGCGCTGACGCTCACCACCTGATAATTGGTGCGGAAATTGCTTTTCTTTGCCGGTTAGGCCAACAAGCTCAATCACCTTCGGTACAGTATTACGGATTTCACGACCGGTCATACCGGCAATTTCAAGCGCAAAGGCAATATTTTCATAAACTGTCCGTTGTGGCAACAATTTGAAATCCTGAAAAACTACGCCAATTTTGCGGCGCAACATTGGAATATGGCTATCTTTTAAGGTGTCGTAGTCGATTCCACCGACTACAATCTTGCCCGATGTCGGCTTTTCCTCACGAGTCAAAAGCTTTAAAAGCGTCGATTTACCGGCGCCACTAGTACCAACTAAAATCACAAATTCGCGGGGTTCAATAAACAGGCTGACGCGATTTATCGCCGGCTCCATGTCCTTGCCGTATGACTTTGTAACCCTGTCTAGTAGTATCATTTCTTATGCCATTATAACATAAGCGCCGTTAGGCAAACACTTATATAAGTCACTTTTTTAGGCTAAATTTTGACTGGTTGCTCAAGATAGGCGTCGATAAAGCCGTCAATTTTGCCATCAAGCACACCCGAAGCATCACGGTCTTCATGTTTCGTCCGAGTATCTTTAACTAAAGTGTAAGGATGCAGGACATAATTTCGGATTTGACTACCCCAGTTAGCCGATTCACCCGCCTGAAGGTCTTTGACTGTGGCGGCGCGTTGTTCTATACGCAGCTGTGCTAATTTTGAACGCAAAATCTTCATCGCTGTTTCACGATTTTGCAGTTGCGAGCGCTCGTTTTGAATGGCAATCACAATACCAGTTGGTAGGTGTGTTATCCGAACAGCACTATCGGTTGTATTAACCGATTGACCACCGTGGCCACCCGAACGATAAACATCAACCCGTAAGTCTTTTTCATCAATCTGAATCTCATCAGGCTGATCAATTTGCGGTAAAACCTCAACTAGCGCAAAACTAGTTTGGCGCAGATTATCACTGTTAAATGGACTAAGTCGAACCAGTCGATGAACGCCATGTTCGCTTTTTAATTTCCCATAGGCGTAAGCACCAGTTATCTCGATGACAGATGATTTAATACCAGCTTCTTCACCAGTGGATCGCTCCACCGTGGTTGCATGCATGCCAGACTTCTCAGCCCAGCGCAAATACATCCGTTCTAACATTTCTGTCCAATCCTGCGCATCGGTACCACCAACCCCCGCGCTCAGTCGCAAAATCACATTATGATCATCGTATTCTCCGTCAAATAGCAGTTCTTTGCGACGCGTTTCGTATTCGGACTCTAGCGCACTAACCTGGCCCTCAAACTCCTTAATTAAACTACTGTCGCCCATTTCGATTAGTTCGACAATATCATCAACCTGGGATTTTAAGGTTAGCCAAGGTTCAACCATATTCGATAATGCGGCGAGTTTTTTGCTTATATCCTGCGCATAGGCTGGATTATTCCAAATTTCAGATGACGACAATTCTAACTCTAGGGTTTGAATTGTTTTCTGTTTTGGCTCTATCTGAAGACGTAAAAAAGCACCGTCAATTTGCGACGACAGATTTTTTATCCGTTTAAGTAAGGGTTGCATTGGCTTATATTGTAACCGATATCACAGCGCTTCGACAGCCGCAATGTACTGGTCACCCCTATCAGAATAGTTTTTAAATAGTCCAAAACTGGCACAGGCCGGGCTTAATAGCACAACTCCACCTTTTACAGCTAGACTATGGGCTCGTGCTACAAAATTTACAGCGGTTGGCTTTTCGATGATTTCATAATCAACAAAACCAGCGGCCTGGCAAGCGTGAGCGATATTTTCAGCTTCATCCCCGATCAAAATTGCTCTAGTGTTTTCTTCGCTAGCAAGTTGCCGACCAAGCTCGATAAAGCTAGAACCCTTTGATGAGCCCCCTAATATGATTACTTTTGGCTTAGAAAATGCCCGCAGAGCAGCAATCGCCGAACTTGGCGTGGTAGCGATACTATCATCATAATAATCGACCCCGTCGACCGTTCTAACGAATTTCAAACGGTGCGGCAAACCCTTAAAGTTTATTAGACCATTTGTAATCGCTTTTTTATCTTGCGTTATCGGCCAAACCGCATCAATTGCAGCGCAAGCATTGTCAAGGTTATGCTCACCCATCAGCTGCAGAGCGCTAATTGAACAAATTTTTTGTTCGCCATAATAAAAAGCTTTATTGTCAACATGGGCCGAGGAAATGCTTGGATATGATATTTTTGTGGCCTCTGACATATCAGCAATCGATGCCGAATATTGATTGGCGCCGTTATAGACCAGATAGTCGCCTACCCTCTGGTGACTAGCGATATTAGACTTGGCGCTCACATAATCCTGCATATCCAGATGAACATCCAGATGCTCTTGCTCGATAAATAGCACCACAGCCGTCTTAGGCGACCGCTTAAGGTCCCAAAGCTGAAAACTCGATAACTCATATACCACTATGTCATTGGTCTTGACCTGCGATAGTATATCAAGTGCCGGCAGGCCAATATTGCCAACCAGCCAAATCTTTCGACCAGCCGCTTCAAGTATACTCGCGATTAAACTAGCGGTTGTCCCCTTGCCTTTACTGCCGGTCACGCCAATAATCGGTGCCG